>JAXMAC010000004.1:0-13863 GCA_046350595.1 Candidatus Brocadiaceae bacterium
AAAAGAACTTTTTTGAATAAAATTATACGCTTTTCATAAAATCCTTGCGCGCTAAAAATTTTATAAAAATCCCTATCCTTTCCTTTTTAACAATCCTCTTTATGTGCCTGTCCTTCCCTCCGGCAGGCGTGGGGTATCTGGCATGGATTGCATTCATCCCATGGTTTATCCTGATAATTACAGAAGAAAAATATGTGTACCTCAGCGCCCTGTTTATTGGCGTGGTATTTTTTTTCATCCAACTTTACTGGCTGTATTATATTGCTGCCGCTGCCTGGATTATGTTGAGTTTGTATTGCTCTGCGTATTTTCTCTTCTTTGCATTCATTACCCGGCTTGTTGTTTTTCGGTTGAAATGGCCGCTCGGTATTGTTGCGCCGTGTGTATGGGCGTCATTGGAATTCATTCGGTCATTTCTTCTTTCGGGATTTCCCTGGTTTTTTATCGGACATTCACAGTATCAATACCTGCCGGTAATACAAATTGCAGATATCACCGGCGTCTATGGTATTTCCTTCATCATTGTGATGATTAACGGGTGTATTACAGACTGGATACTCCATTTTTTGAATTATCGTAATAAAACTACACATGCACTTTCTTCCTTTTTGTCACCCGGGAAAAAAATGCTCTTCTTTGGCCTGACCTGTATTTTCCCCCTGGCGCTCTTAACTGCCGCCATGCTCTACGGTTTTTGGTGGCTCAGGAATTACAAACCGCAGGAAGGCCCCACACTCTGCATGGCACAAGGAAATATTCCCCAGGATCTAAAATTTCAATCTACCGAGGAAGATGATATCCGGATTTTAAAAATATATTCCGAACTATCCATGGGCGCTAAGGGCAATTCCATTGACCTTCTTATATGGCCAGAGACCATGATTCCGGGATTACTCAATATCAACCCGGAACTTACCGGGAGAAAAATAGACATCCTGTCACAACTCACCGTCCTTCAACTATCGCAAGAACTTCGCACCCCCCTGCTTCTCGGTGGTCTCGCATTAACTCTGCATGAAGAAAATCAGGTTTATTTCAACAGTGCCTATTACTATAACAAAGAAGGAACATTCGTAGACCGGTACGACAAGATTCACCTCGTGCCATTTGGCGAGTTCACCCCTTTAAAGGACTATTTTCCCTTCCTTGCCAAACTCGTGCCGTACGAAGTCGGTTTAACCCACGGAGAGAAACGAACCGTGTTTCATTTAGACACCCCGGATAATAAACATTTCGCCTTTGGTTCATCTATTTGCTATGAAGATACGGTGCCATCCCTCATTCGGGCATTTAAGAAAGAAGGGGCTGATTTCATGGTAAATATTACCAATGACGGCTGGTTCCGCAACAGCGCCGAACTTGACCAACACCTTGCCATTATGGTCTTCCGTGCCGTTGAAAACCGTATGACCATGGCGCGCGCAGCCAATACGGGCATATCATCTTTTGTTGCGCCAGACGGCGCTATTTACGACAAATTGACAGATTTACAGGGAAAGTACAGGGAAATAAGCGGCACACTTATCAACCGTATAAAGTTGATTAAAAGTTCCAACACGATATACACCCTGTGGGGTGACTGGTTTTCCATCTTATGCTTAACAACATCGGGAATCATGATTTTTCTGGCCCTTTTTGGAAGCACTTTCTCCTTGACATTCCCCAAAGAATAACCGTATAATTTCCCCTTTATTATAACCATTAAAAACTACACGACTTGTGAAAGATTAAATTGTTGAGTTTCAAAATTTCACATCTTTTTTCGGAGCGGTCCTTATAATGCATCCATTAGATTTCATATTAGGTTTTGTCTCAACAGACATGGGCATTGACCTTGGCACAGCAAATACCCTTGTATGCATACCCGGACATGGAATTGTATTATCGGAACCATCTGTTGTGGCAGTAAAACCAGGCACCAATAAAGTCCTTTTAGGCGGAAATGCCGTTGGAAATGTCGCAAAGGCGATGATGGAGAAGGCGCCCAGCAGTATCTCCGTTATCCGCCCTTTAAAGAATGGCGTTATAGCAGATTTCGATATTACGGAGGCCATGCTGAAGTATTTTATTACCAAGGTTCACAAACGAAAGTGGGGCGTCCGCCCAAGGATACTCATTGCGATTCCATCGGGTATAACTGCCGTTGAAAGACGCGCTGTGGTAAATTCCGCAGAACGCGCAGGGGCCAGAGAGGTGTACCTGATTTCAGAACCGAAGGCCGCTGCAATTGGCGTTGGACTTCCCGTCGGAGAACCTGTAGCAAGCATGGTGGTCGATATCGGTGGCGGAACGACAGAAGTAGCCGTTATTTCACTTGGCGATATATTCACCCATGAAAGTCTTCGAATTGCAGGAGACGAATTTGACGAAACGATAGTTCAATACATACGGAAGGCATACAATCTGGATATCGGACATCGCACCGCAGAACAAATAAAGATAACGATAGGTTCTGCATATCCCCTGGAAGAGGAGTTGACCATGGAAATCAGAGGACGTGATGCAATCGCAGGACTACCCAGGGCGACAACCATTACCTCGCAGGAAATTCGCGAGGCATTGAAAGAGCCTTTTGACAAGATTGTGCTTGCCGTGAAATCCACCCTTGAAAAGACATCGCCAGAACTGGCTTCTGATTTAATAACCAATGGTCTGGTACTGGTTGGCGGCGGTGCATTGATCAGACGTTTCGATAAACTCCTGGAAGAAGAAACAGGCCTTCCCGTGCGGGTGGGAGACGACCCTTTAACAGCCGTTGCGCGAGGGACGGGGTATCTTCTCGAAAATCTTGATTTATACAAATCAGTGTTACAGGATGAAGACATCCAATCCTAATTTCAGCAGTCTTGTAAATAATCCCCTTACAACTATTGTTACCCTTTTAGCGCTATCTCTGGTTTTATTGTTTTCGCCAGCGAAACTATCAAACCGTATAAGGATGGCCTGCGCTGTTCCCATGAGACCCTTACAATTGGCAACCTGTTTTTGCAGCAATTCGGCGAGCAATTTTCTTGACCGTATCATTGCTACCTGGCAGAATACCCGTATGAAACAGGGGTTGGAAGATCAGGTCTCTCTGTATAAAAATAAGATTCTTGAACAGCAGGATACCATATATAAACTGGAAAGCAAGCTGCGTATGCTTGCAAAGTTTCAGGCTGAAAATAAAAATAGTAAAACAACCCCGATAACAGCAGATATTATTGGTTACGATACATCAAATTTCAGAAAAAGCATTACGATTAATGCAGGTTTAAAACATGGTGTAAAGCAGGGTGATATTGTCATTTCGAACAATGCGCTCGTTGGAAGGGTCACTATGGTAAGCAGGGGTAGCAGCGTTGTTCAGCTCATCACCGACCCTGCCTCACGCATACCCGGAAGGGTAGTACAAACGCGGGAGCAGGTATTACTCGAGGGCAACGCAACGGCTTTTTGCCAGCTAAAGTACGTACCGCGATGGGCAAAATTAAAAAAGGGGGATGATGTTGTATCTTCCGAGATTGGGGGGGTATATCCGCCCTCACTGCCCATTGCCACAGTCGTTGAAACGGAAATGAAGGGAGGCGCCCTCTTTCAATCAGTAAAGGTATTGCCGAAGGTCAATATTGCAAACATTGAAAGCGTGCTGGTTATCACCCATTAAGATTTTACATGAGAACCTGAAATTATGCGGTGGTTTACTTTTTTCTGTATTATCGTATGCATCTCCCTTACCCAGACAACCTTAATACACTGGATAAACATAGGGCAGGCCGTGCCGGATCTCTATTTTCCTTTAATCGTCTTTTATTCCTTCCTGACGGATATTAAAAAAAATACCATCGCCAACTGGTTTGCCGGTTTATCGAAGGATTTATTTTCTGACGGGCATTTTGGGTTAAATGCAGTCTTTTTTGTCGCTATAGGACTCCTTCTCTGGTCTGTCAGGGAGATATTATACCGGGGACATGTAGTAACGCAGGTCATCACCACATTCATCTTTTCATTCATATATAATGTCCTTTATGCGTTGCATACAACAGCGTCTTTTCACTCACTACGTTTTTTTTCAACACTCTGGATAATCTGTATCTGTTCCTTATATACAGCATTGATAGTACCTGTACTTTTCTGGATATTCAGCAAATTTCAGCCTACACGGAAGCTTTACCCACACTATGAGTAGTTAATTTATGTACCCGCACCGCTTCAAGATTATTTTCATTATCATCGTTTTACTGTTCATCGGCATTGCAGTCCGGCTTTTTCAACTCCAACTCATCGAAAGCGATAAATATAAAGGCATCTCAAAGAGCCGCCGCATCAATACCTTTCCCCTCGAAGCCACGCGGGGAACTATTTTTGACAGAAATGGCAAGGTGCTTGCCATTGATCAGCATACGTTTCATATTTCCGTCCAGTATAAATACCTCCTCTACAGTTATATTGTTCGCAACAAAAAAAACCTCTCGCGTATTTCGGAGATGGGCATACACAAAAAGACAAATAAATCATGTGGAGAATGTCATGAAAATCAAGACCTGTGGCTCGAAAGAATATCCCCCTTATTAGAAATTCCTGAAAATCAGATTCTGGAGCGGGCTGAACAGATTATCAACAACGTGGAAAAACTCAAACAAGGCATTGAACAAAAATCGGGCAGGGCAACCCGCATCAGGGAGGAAACAGACTATCATCCTGTTGCCTCTGATGTTGCATGGGAAAAGGTCATTCAAATAGAAATAAAACACGACATTTTTCCTGGTGTCCGTATTATCCCCGAACCAAAAAGAATTTATCCGGAACGGGAATTGGCCGCGCACATCGTTGGATATATGAGTAATCTGACCGAGAATGAATGGAAGGAATCCAGCAACAATTGGAGCAATTATATCCTTGATTCCGGCGGTGCAGAGACGGAGACGGTATCGTTACTCTACGACGGCTATGATAAAAACGACTCCGTCGGCCGGGCTGGTATTGAAGCAAGCTACGAAGAAGAATTGCGTGGTTTACGTGGTAAGCGGTTTGAAGAAATCACCAGTAAAAAACCACAGGTCGAAAAAGTCATTGTAGAAAGACCCCCGGTTCCGGGAAATGACATCTATCTAACCATAGACGCCCAAATCCAGTCCTCTGCTGAAAAATCGCTGGGCGCCAACCGTGGAACTGTTGTGGTCATGGATCCCTGGACGGGCGAAATACTCGCCATGGCCAGCTATCCGCGTTTTAATCCTAATACCGTCAATGAAGATTTCAACAAGCTTGTCAGACATCCATTTAAACCATTTCTCAACAGGGCGGTACAGGGCGCATTGCCGCCGGGGTCTATTTTTAAAGTTATTACGGCAACTGCGGCTCTGGACACCAACAGCATCAGTACCCGGACGAGTTTTGATTGCCGCGGGTTTATCAATTATAAAAATACCATTTTAAAATGCTTGTCAGAAAGCGGACACGGCTCAGTTACTATAGAGGATGCGATCCCCTACTCATGCAACGTGTTCTTTTTTGAAACCGCAAAGGTTACCGGGGGAGACTCTCTGTACACATGGGCAAAGAGGTTTGGTATTGGAGAAAAAACGGGCATTGATCTCCCTTACGAACGGAGTGGAAATCTGCCAAAGATGAACTCCCTTGCATCTGCCATGAATGTCGCCATCGGCCAGGGCGCATTGCTTACCACACCCCTTCAGTTGGCCAGGGTATATGCCGCCATAGCAAATGGAGGCGACTTAGTCCGTCCTCATGTAGTCTTAAAGGTTACCAATAATAAGGGAAACACCCTTCACACATCCCGGACATCACCTAAGCAGAGAATATCTATAGAACCGTCTACCTTAGAAACCCTCCGGACAGCGTTTCAGGATGTAATTACCCGTGGAACCGCCAAAGACAGCGGATTGGCGGTATATAAAGTTGCCGGGAAAACAGGAACCGCAGAAACAAGCAGGCAGAAGGACAATCACGCCTGGTTTGTCGGCTATGCGCCCTATGACGCCCCGAAATACTGTTTTGCAGTCCTCGTCGAACACACATCAGGACACGGCGCAGATGTGGCCGGTCCTCTTGTAAAAAAACTCATGTCATATTTATTCCCCGAACTGAACGCGGCATTGTAGCGTTGCGTATTAGTATTCATCTAAATGATACCATTCGGCATCTTCGAGCCAGGTGTATGGACGTGATACAAAGTTGATGATGTTTTCCAGGATAAAATAATGCTTTTTTTCCTCCTCTGCTATTTTTAGAAATATCTCTTTGTGTGACGGTTCGTTTACTTCCCCGGCTTTATCTAAATAGAATTTCTGGCTCTTTTTCTCGATTTCCCGCGCTTTTTTGTACAATCCAAGGTGCGATGTCTGGATACCGGAGGTATCCCTTTCTTCTTTCATCTTTACAAAGATGTTTTTTACGTTGAATAATATTGGGGTATCCGCCATCTGTGCCTTTTTATTATTTTTTATTTTTTGCAAAATATCATAATGGACAACCTCGGCATCAGCAAGCATGCCAAGTATATTTTGAAGCCCTTTGTTTGAAATCTTTTTTGCCAGATCGCGGTAATAATTCTCGCCATCTTTTTCCATCTGCATTGCATATTCATAAATATCCATATTGTAACCTCCTGTTTTTGTAAAATTGTTCTTCGTATAATTTTTGATAGAGTCCTTCCGACTGCACAAGTTCCTGATGATTACCGGTTTCCACAATTTCGCCGTTGTCAAAGACAATAATGGTATCCGCACATTGGATGGTGGAGAGTCTGTGAGCAATGATAATTGTTGTTCTGCCTTGCATCAGTCTTTTCATTGCCTGTTGAATGAGATTTTCTGCCTCAGAATCCAGTGAAGATGTTGCCTCGTCTAAAATCAGGATAGGGGCGTTTTTCAGGAAGGCGCGCGCCAGGGTGATGCGCTGCCTCTGACCTCCTGAAAGTTTTATGCCGCCTTCCCCAATTTCCGATTGATACTTATTTGGCAGTTTACAAATAAAGTCATGTGCGTTTGCAGAAATAGCCGCGGCCATGACCTTCTCTTCAGTAGCATCAGGGTTGCCGAACAGGATATTCTCATAAATTGTCCCTGAAAACAGAATGGGTTCCTGGGGCACAATGGCAATTTGTCCTCTCAGGCAACTGAGCTTGAAATCTCGGATATCGGTTCCGTCAATAGCGATATTCCCCGATGTGACATCATAAAACCGCGGGATAAGCTTGACGAAGGTGGATTTACCGGCCCCGCTTGGCCCCACCAGCGCTATGGAGCTACCGGCTGGTATGTGCACGCTGATATCCTTCAGGACGGTTTGTGTTACGTCATACATAAAACAAACATGGGAAAAATTGATATCGCCCATGATTGGCTGGAGATTCCTGGCAGATGGGCGATCCACAATATCGGGAGAAGTATCAAAGACTTCAAATATCCTTTCCATAGCTGACTGGGAATTTGCCAAAAGGATATTCAGTTCAGTGAGCCGGTTCAGGGGGTTATAGAACATCCCCAGGTAGGCATAGAATGCAGTTAAAGCGCCAACGGTAAGATTGCCGTGAATGACCTGCAATGCTCCATACCAGACGACGAGGATCGGAGCCAGGGATGTCAAAAAACCGACTACGGATAAAGCCGTTGCATTATGTTTGATATTTTCTATCTGATAGGATAAATACTCACGGTTATCCTGAAAAAAGAGTTTTTCTTCCGTCTTTTCCCGCGTGTATGACTGGATAATCGAAATGCCGCTCAGTTTTTCGTGGACGTTTCCGGATATTTCCTCCATCTTTTTCCGTGACAGGGCATTGATCTTTTTGATCTTGGTCTTGAAGAACTTATTCAAAACGACATAAAAAGGAAAAATGGAGATTGAGACCAGCGCCAGACGCCAGTTCATGTGGAAGAGGATAAGGGCAATCATGATGATGGAACTGGCATCCATGAGGGTATTAGTAAACGCAGCGCCCACAAAGTTTTGGGCAACTGCAATATCCCCCAGCAGGCGTGATGCAATGGAGCCTACCTGCCGCTTTTCGTAAAAACTGAACGACATGCGCTGAAGGTGCACATACAGTTCTTGCCGTAGGTCAAAAATAATCCGCTGGCCGGTTTTGTCTGCGATATATGACCGGAAATAGGTAACTACCGCCCAGAACACATAAACAGCTATGAGGGCAAGCATTTTATAATTCAGTTGTGCGATGTTGTACCGGGAATGCGATAATAAACGATCTATGACATCCTTAAAAATCCACGGGAAGATTAACGGAATATTGTATTTCAGCAGTCCGCAGCATGTAGACGCCGCAATTGACCATTTATATGGCTTTACATAAGCCATGAATTTTTTCAACGATGTATTTAAAATCGTATTTGTGAAATGATGCTGCATATACTTTGTCACAGAGAAATCTTGAAATCAGGAAAAAGGAATACTATTTCTTCTCAATTTGAATACATCTAAAGAGTTTATCAAATTCTAAGACATCACGGTAAAAAATTTTTAAGTATTTGTTTATTAAAAACCGCCAAATCCGAAGCATGGAATCCAGGTGTCTTCGTGCCTTTGCTGCCGGTTTAAAATTATTTGGCAACAAGTTGTGAGTAGGGTGGATTAAGGCGTTGGTTTTTACGCCGAATCCACCAATAATATTTCCATGAAAGGCGGATTCGCTCTTGCTTAATCCACCCTACTCACAAATCCGCATAAAAAAATGAAAATTCCTATGCATTCAAGTTATTTTATAGCGCAGCTAAGCCGCAACCAATCCTCTTGTGAAAGCGGGGAGATTGCTTCGGAAAAGACCATCGGAATGACACTTACTATGCATTTTGATGGCACACAGCACGTTGCCATTGCGAGCGTTTGTAGTGATGATTTCAGTCGTCTGGGGTCATTGCGAGCGGAGCGAAGCAATCTTTCCCTCATAAACAAACTTCACCTCCTGATAAGAAGTACATGTGATTGTGAAAAACTTACACAAAAAAGAAGTTTTTACAGAGTAATACTATACCAGCCGGATATATTTCCCGCTACCTTGTATTTTAAGACATTATGGATAAAATTATCAGAGCATTTTCAGAAATTGGTTGCAGATAATTACATTCCTTGTCGCTACAGTTAATTACAAGGAATGGGTGAAGGAATTATGTCGGGAGGATATTCGTGGCATTGTTAAGCTTGCAGGATGTAACTATGGGCTTTGGAAGGCCTTTGTTGATTGAGCATGCGAATTTGCAGATAGAACGTGGTGAAAGGGTATGCCTTCTTGGTCGCAATGGCACGGGTAAATCTACCTTGTTAAAACTGATCCATGGTGACCTGATACCCGATTCAGGTGAGATTGTCCGGCAAAAAGGGATGCATACCGCCTATCTTTCTCAGGAAATTCCCAAAGAATTACATGGCACCGTATTCGATATCATCTCCGGCGGGTTTGAGACGCCCGGCCTTTATAAGTCTGGACGAAACGCTGATCAGGAATGGAAAAAACATCACCAGGTCGAAAAGGTCATTTCTCAGATGCAATTAGATGCCAGTGTTGAATTCAATACGCTTTCTTCCGGTCTCAAACGCCGGGTGTTGCTTGCCAGGGGGCTGGTGTGTGATCCCGATATTCTCTTACTTGACGAGCCAACTAATCATTTAGACGTTGAATCGATCAGATGGCTGGAAGAATTTCTCCTGCGTTACGGCGGAACGCTGCTTTTTGTTACCCACGATCGTACGTTCCTGAAGAAGCTGGCCACCCGCATTATTGAACTTGATCGGGGAAGTCTTTCCAGTTGGGCGTGTGATTACGAGACCTTTCTTGTGCGCAAACAGGCAGTCCTTGATGCCGAAGTGAGTCAGCAGGCTATTTTTGACAAGAAACTAGCACAGGAAGAGATATGGATCCGACAGGGCATCAAGGCCCGGCGTACCAGGAATGAAGGGCGGGTACGGGCGCTGGAAGATATGCGTAAGTCCCGACAGGAGCGGCGTCAGGTCATGGGCACGGTGCGCATGCAAACCCAGGAAGCCGAACGTTCCGGCGCGCTTGTGATAAAGGTTGATGATGTCACCTACGGTTACGACGACAAACCGATTATCAGCGGTTTTTCCGCGGCAATTATGCGGGGTGATAAGATCGGGATCATCGGTCCCAATGGCTCTGGCAAAACCACACTTCTGCGACTTCTGTTAGGGGAATTGACTCCCCGGCAGGGCACGGTGCGCCATGGTACCCGTCTCAACATTACCTATTTCGACCAGCTCCGCGCTCAATTGAAAGAAGATAAATCGGTGTTTGATAACGTAGGGGACGGGAACGACATTGTTGTCATTAACGGTAAACCGCGGCAGGTTATCAGTTATTTGCAGAATTTTCTGTTTTCACCTGAGCGTGCACGCGTCCCTGTCAACGCCCTCTCGGGTGGCGAACGCAACCGCCTCCTTCTGGCACGGTTATTTACCAGACCGTCTAATGTCCTTGTGATGGATGAACCAACGAATGATTTGGACATAGAGACCTTAGAGCTGTTAGAAGAATTGCTTTTAGACTATAAGGGTACACTCCTTTTAGTCAGCCACGACCGCTCCTTTCTTAATAATGTAGTAACCAGCACCTTCGTATTTGAAGGGGCAGGGAAGGTCAATGAGTATATTGGCGGATATGACGATTGGCAGCGCCAGAGCGAAGTAAGGCAGAAAAATATTACGGAGAAGACTCCATCGAAGGCGGAATCGGTACGCAAACAGTGCGAAAAGCCGCGCAAGCGCACCTTTAAGGAACAACGTGAACTCGAAGCCTTGCCACAGCGTATTGAAACCCTGGAAACAGAACAACAGCAACTGCATCAGGCCATGGGCGACCCCATGTTTTTCCAAAAGGGAAAGAAGGAGATCGTGAATATCAAGATCAGGATATCCGCCCTGCAATGTGAATTGGCTGAAGCCTATCAACGATGGGAGACTTTGGAAAACTTACAGGGTACGTAACCTTTTGATCGTGCAAAATATTGATGCACCTGGATAATTTAATTGCATAGGATTTTCATTTTATTTAAACGGTTTTTTAAGACGGTGTTGGTAGAACAAGTGTCTCGCTTGTTCTGTATCTGTTTGTTGCTTTTGATTTGGTCAACCGAGACGGTCGTCCTACCAATTTCTTCTAATCTAATGTATGGGAATTTCAAAACGATCTCGTAGCGCGGGGTTTATCCTCTGCCTTGGACGACCACAAGGAATCGGAGCTACAATAAAAAGTCGTTTTGTTTTACACGGCAAAACAAAACCTAACTCGAATTTCTTTGTAATAAATTAAGTAAGTTGTTGAACTTCGCTCAATACGAGATTGTTATGCTTACCCTTCCCACACCCGTTCGAATACTTTTTTGATCTTCTCTTCTTTGGTTAACAATGAAACTGATGATCTGCTTTTCCCCGCCAAAATTCGGACAACACAGAGGAATCTGTCTCATAGATATTTATAGTATTACTCTGTAAAAACTTCTTTTTTTTGTAAGTTTTTCACAGTCCAAGGTACTTCTTATCAGGAGGTGAAGTTTGTTTATGAGGGAAAGATTGTTTTCGCTCCGCCCTCGCAATGACAACGTGCTGTGTGCCATCAAAGAGCATAGTAAGTGTCATTGCGAGGGTCTTTTCCCGAAGCAATCGCCCCCTTTTCATAAAGAAGAATTGGTTGCGGTGTAACTGCGCTAGGATATACTTACGCCATTGTTTTGATGCGATGCTCTGTGGTTTGTATTCAGATACATCAAAAAGGAGAGGAAATGGTATCAAACCTTGACAGGTTGTCCGGGAATGTGGACATCAAAAGAGAAAAAGTAGATTTGTAATTTTTAATTTGATAACAACCTCATTTCTCCCATTCTTTTCTTTTCCATCCCAATAGCATATCGGTGTACTCGCCGTGTTTCCAGAAGGGATATGCGGTGTGTTTGATGCCAAGTTTCTCTTCGATTTCGGCAAAGCGTTTGAGTTTTGTTGCCTCATCCTTGATCTGGATGAGCCATCTGTCCTGCGCCCATTCCCAATATCCATAGATGGGACTGTAATAGGCGTTGTGCGCCCTGGCCTTGTATATAGCGCCAATGATATCGACCAGCATCTCATAGGTTAAGCGCTCTATATTGGAGACGTTATATTTTCTCATCTCCCCCTTCCCCGGCAGCAGACTGAAGACGTGGTGTCCGGTGGAATCGGGGGCAAGGTCGTTGGGCATGGGGTCGATCAGGTTATCGGTGTAAAGGGCCATTACAATGCCCATTGCCTCGCGGTACTTCGTAAAACTCAGCCTTACTGCTTCATCCATTGCATTCAAATGGTCTCTGGCAAAGCGTGGCGAATGGCAACCTTTGCACGTATTGATCCACGAGTCCCGCGTTGCCTTGTACCGGTACGCCCCTCTATCTACAAGGGAAGTGCCCATGTAAGTATAAACAGCAGACGTCCGGGTGACATTGTGTTCTCCATCAGGCATGTGACAATATGCACAGGTGGGAACTACGTAATTTTTCGCATTGAGTGGTTTTGACCAGTCCCACGTCTGCCCTTCGCCCTGATAGACCATGCCGTGGTATGATTGCTGGTACATCTCATATTCGTACTGCTCGGGTCCGGAATGGCACACCCCGCAACTGGTGGGTTTTCTCGCTTCCGCCGCAGAGAACCGATGGCGCGTATGGCATCCGTCACATCTGTTTTCGGCAATGGCGTGGCAGGCAAGGCAGGCGGTTGTTTCTTCGGCGGGCTTCTCCATCTGACACCCCTGATCCACCAGTTCCAGATGATACGCATGGGCATGGGAACCTCGGCCGCCTTCCCGGTGTCCCTTGAGCTGTTTCCCGTGGCATTCACCGCAAAGTGTGTACGACGGCATTATGAGCCTTTTGTGATTCTTCCCGTGACACCGGTCGCAGCCAACACACTCTTTTCCTTCGGAAGGAGTCCCATGCCTGCTTTGTTTCCACTGCATCACAATGCCGGGACTCTCTATCGTATGGCAGTCAACACACTGCTCATTGCTAAATTCACCCGCCACCGTGCTTCCGGGATGAAAGTTATCATTGTTAAAATAATACTCCGGATCATACCACCGTATTAAAGGTAGAAATTTATAGAGTTGTCCCAGTTTCCCTTTTCCCGGAAAAAGTTCTTTCGGTCCCGTGTAATAGCTTGCAAGTCCGCCGGACTTGTAGACGTCCCCGGAATTATCCGGCCCGACCTTTTCGCCCAGGAGATCGGCCATTTCGTGCCGAAATCTCATATTGCCCAATACTTTCCCGGGTGTTGCGGTAGTCATGGCAAAGGGGATGTCGCCGGTTTGCGATAGCTGGCCATGTTCACGGGGAATACCGGGGAATTTTTGAGCCTCCCCGTTGCCCCCTCCTTCGTAAGAAGACTGTGCGGGACTGCCACCAGGCTGATATTGTGCGTATTTGTTTTGGGAACGGGTGTCTTCTGACCGTTTTTGTAAGGGCGTATTGCCATACGCCCCTTCACCGGCAGCATCCGTTTCTTGCGCAAAAGAAGTGGTTGAAGCGTGAGGAATGAAATACACAATGATAAGCAAAGACACGATAAAGAAGATTTGTTTTACTGCAGAATAAAGTATGTTCATGCTTTTTATGCTCCCGAAAAAATCTTTCCCATCCATTCCCATACCTTGCGACTAACATTTGCACTTGATTTATTCATTTACTCAATAATTGCTTTGTTGTTTTTATCATCAAAAAGAAATGCATTTGCCATAATGCACAAATAAATACTGCATTCGATGTACAATATCAATGAAATTTTTAGGAAATAAGCGGGACACGAATAAATGCTGTTGACAATTTAATACGCCATACATATCATTTCATTATACTTAAGAAGTAC
>JAXMAC010000004.1:13963-16004 GCA_046350595.1 Candidatus Brocadiaceae bacterium
TAAGAAGTACTCACTTCAATTGTTCGATTAACTAAAAAGAGGGCATATGAATAAAATGAAATTTACCGCAATCACCTGTGTATTGGCTTTTGTCGTGATTAACGTCGAGACGCTGACAGTTACTGCCGCAGATGAATCACAGCGGCATATAGGGTATGGCCGTGGTGGAAGGATGCAGGGCGGATCTGTGTCTGAACGTTCAAAAGAACCTATCCAGCCAATTCCTATTAGCTTTGACTGGAACAGCGCAAAGATAGAATTAGGAAAGAAATTGTTTTTTGAACCACGGTTGTCCAAATCCGGCTGGATTACGTGTAATTCCTGTCATAACCTCTCAACAGGTGGCGCTGATAATTTGCCAACCTCTATCGGACACAAATGGATGCTTGGCCCGATAAATTCCCCAACTGTCCTCAATGCAAAATTCAATCTGGCACAATTCTGGGATGGACGTGCAAAAGATTTAAAAGAGCAGGCAAAAGGTCCTATTGCTAATCCTATGGAAATGGCTTCTAATCATGAACTTGCAGTTAGTGTATTGCAATCAATATCCGAATATGTGCAGTGGTTTAAAGAAATCTACGGGGAGGGAAAAATTACTATTGATAACGTTGCTGACGCTCTTGCAGTATTTGAAGAGACGTTAACCACTCCAAACTCAAGATTTGATGCGTGGTTAAACGGCTATGATGACAAAATTTCCGAATCGGAGAGGGCGGGATATGATCTCTTTAAGGATAAAGGATGCATAGCCTGCCATAACGGAATTGGTGTAGGAGGAAGCGCTTTTCAAAAATTTGGCGTTGTAAAACCATACGAAAAAGACACGCAGACCCTTGGCAGATACAACGTAACAAAAGATGAAAAAGATAAATACGTGTTCAAAGTGCCGCTGCTGAGGAATATTGCCCTGACGGCGCCCTATTTTCACGATGCAAGCACATGGAATTTGAGTGAAGCTGTAAATATCATGGCAGAATATCAACTGGGAAAAAAACTTAGTGATGATGAAACGGGTAAAATTGTTGCGTTTCTTAAAACCTTAACCGGGGATCAACCTTCAATTCTTTTTCCAATATTGCCACCTTCAAATGAAAATACGCCGAAACCGAATCGGAATTAAACTGTATGCAGTTGATGTCTATTTTAGGGGGTGAAGTTTGTTTATGTGGGAAAGATTGCTTCGGAAAAACTCTCGCAATGACAGGATGATTGACTTTTTGCACAGGCTCTGAAGGTTTGAGTTACATCTGGGTACATCTTGAAAATGGGTTCAATTAAGGCGTGTTTTCCTCCCTTTCAAATATTTTTGATAACGCTCTTCACCGACACACGCGCTTCCCACGGGACACTTTTCAATACAGCTTTCGGGTACTTCACGCTGCACTGTTTCCCCACAACTCTCACAGGCAAATTCACTCTCGAACCCAGCCACCGATGCCGTACCCTTCTTATGGCAATGCGGACATGTTACGTCTATAATTTCTACTCTTTTGATCTTTTCAGCGCCGGGACATTGAAAGATATCGGGCTTTTTAAATTTCTCTACAGAGGGCGGAGAGAACTCCTTTACTTTTGAAATGGTTTGGGCAGCCAAGACACGCAGTGGCATGCGTCGTTCTTTCCCCAAAAATTCCTGAAGCGCCTTCATAACTTCATGGTTCCCTTTTCCGACATTGCCGATTTCTTCAAGGGCATATTTCACCGTCTCGGCGCTCTCATGATATAATCTCTGCAAAAGCAATGGAATATTCGTGGTGTTGGAAGTATGACCTTTCATTATGACTATAATATTATCCTGTTTTGTAACTTTTTCACAATCTCATTTACTTCTTATCAGGATGTGAAGTTTGTTTATGAGGGAAAGATTGCTTCGCCCGCAATGACGTTTGCGTGTTAATTTGTGCGAGATATTCACTCTCTCTCATGGCAATTCTACCTTGTAATCCAACGTTGCTGCGGTATCTCCGCCATTTTTTTCAATCCTTACCGGTAAGCGCCATATTACTGCATCAATATAACATGCCCCCTGATTGTCCTC
>JAXMAC010000004.1:16104-25778 GCA_046350595.1 Candidatus Brocadiaceae bacterium
ACTGATACTTCTGGTGTAAGTCCCTTAATTTGCAAGGTGTTTACCTCTTTTGTTTTCATATCAATCACGCGAATGGCGTGGTTATTCGTATCGGCAACGTACAATTTATTGTTTGCTATGCTCAGGCCGCCGGGTTCGTAGAATTGCGGTTCTTTACCATCAACATATCCGGGTTTCCCGGTCCCTGCGAAGGTACGGCATGTAGTATCCAGAGGGTTTATCACTTTAATTTTATGGTTATACGTGTCGGCAACGTAGATGAGGCCATTATAGTTAAGGACTCCAAGTGGATGCTGGAGCCGTACCTCCACCCCTTTTCCATCCTGATCTCCAAAAACGAAAAGGTCTTCCCCCACAACCGTCTTAACGAAGTTTTTTTCTAAATCTACGGAGCGAATCGAACTTACTTCGCTGTCCGCAAAATAGAGTTTTGCGCCGGAAACGGTAATGCCGCTGGGTTGCGCCAGCGCACACGTGTCCAGCGTTCCATCTATACGTCCTTCTTTTCCACTCCCGGCAAATGGTTGAAAAACGGTCGTTTCCAAATCCATCTCCCAGATTTGATGCGCCCCTGCCATGGCTATATAGAGCTTATTATTCAGATAGATAATATCCCACGGTGAATTTATGGGTGATGATATGCCCATTCCACCCGTGTCCATAAATGCCGCCTGTTTACCCGTGCCTGCAATGGCCTTAACCGTTTTTGCCTTTAATTCCAGCCTGCGAATAAGATGGTTTTCTGTATCCGCCACATATAAATAGTCGCCGTGAAGTGTCATGCCCTGTGGATGATTAAAACGGGCATCCGAAAAGGCGCCGTCGTCCCTTCCCGCTTTGCCATTGCCGGCGATATCAAGTAATTGTCCTTCTAAATTGGTTATGATAATCCGATTATGATTGGAATCGGCAATAAATAAACGATTCGATGTTTCATCTGCCAATACCTTGCCGGGAAACGAAAGAGGCGAAGCGCCGAGTTTGTGTTTTTCTAATGAAAGGGGTATGGGTTGTTCGTTCACAAGATTTTTTGAACGGTAATCAGAGATGAATTTTCCGATTAATTTATCCAATATCTCGTAATGTCCCTCGCCGGTATCTGAACCTATAATATTTCCTTCCGGGTCAATCAGCACCAGGGTGGGCCATGCACTGGCGCTATAAGCACGCCAGATCATGAAATTGCTGTCGTTGATTACCGGGTGTTCGATTTCGTACCGGAGGATGGCCTGCCGGATATTTTCCGGTTCTTTTTCATTCTGAAACTTTGCGGAATGTATCCCAATAACCACCAGTTCCTTGGGATACTTTGCCTCCAGTCTTTTAAGGTCGGGTATAATGTGCATGCAATTGATGCAGCAGTATGTCCAGAAATCGAGGAGCACTACCTTCCCTTTTAAATCTGCCAGAGATAAAGGTCTTGATACGTTAAACCAGGCCGTGCCGCCGGCCAGTTCAGGAGCGGGCTGTCTTTTGTTCTGCGCTGCCGATGTCATAGGGGTAATTCCAGAATGCAAGAGGATAAGTAATACAAATATGCAGGTATAGAGTGGACGTCGTTTAAATAATCCTATGGTATTCATAAAATTTACTTCTTTCTTCGTTTAAAAAGATATTTTCCATAAAATAAAAGACCAACGACGATAAATGATACCACGCTTACGATAAAATATATGAGTTCCATGTTCCTGCTCTTTTTATTCAGAAGGTGTCATAAATTAATGTTAAGGAACCTCAAACGTGCCACAAAGTCACAAAGACGCCAAATATTCAGGTTCAATCGTGGACAATTGAACCTGCGAAAGGTGGTAGATACGTAAAATCTTGCGCCTTTCGTTTGTGTTCTTTATAGTTTCGCGGTGAACTGAAATGCTTATTGTATTCTATCAGTGCTTAGAAGGCTATCAAGGAAATTTTATCATTGCATACTTGCTTTTGAGTCCATCTGGTTTTATAGTATTTCACAAAAGGTTATGATAAATCTCTGATAAGGAATTGGTTATATGGCTCAGAAAAAAAAGAAGATACTTTTTCGCTCTGTTGTAACAGCGAGCATTGTTTTTACCGTATTGTGCGGCATATATTTTTCAATCCCGATTTATCTGGAAAGGAAATTGCTCCCCGGTATAGCAAAAAGTATGGGCTTTGACAGGGCAACCTGTGAAGTCCGCAAATTCAACCTGGGCGGGATCGACCTGGCATCTTTTGAGTGGGGAACGAAAGCAACTCCTGTTTTATCGTTTGATTCTGCCCGTATAGATTATTCCTTGCCAGGTTTGATGAAAAAACATATTCGTAAGATTTTTCTGAACGGGGTTAAAATTAAGGCAGAGTATAAAGACGGGAAAATCATAGTGCCAGGGATCGATCTAAATACTATTTTTCAGGGTTCTTCAGATACAGCAAAGGACAATGCCCAGCCATGGACGCCCCCGATAAGTTTTGATTTGTTTGAGATGCGCAATGCTACGATTGTTGTGAAATCAGGATATACAACGTCGAGAATTCCCTTTACCTTGAAAATGAAACCTGTGGTAACAAAAGAAAAGGCTCGCAACTCAGAATATGATATACAAATAGGGGCGCACCCCCGGTTGAGGAATCTTGTGCCTGGATTAAAATTTTCAACTCAGGCCAATATGCATGTAACGTACGACCTTCAATCAAATGACCTTGGACTACAGTTGATTCTTGACGATCTGGATCTTGATTACGCCGGGTATAAAGTTCAGAACTCACCAGGGGATATTCCTCTGGTGATAGAAGTTGCAAAGACCGGCGATAAGGTGATCGCTCATTTTTCCCGTTTTTGTATGCTGTCGCCTTTTCCCGTAGAAATAACTATGGATCAGAATACCAATTTTAATCTCCACATTACCCCGGAAGACGTATCCCTCCAGGGAAAAATGAATGTAGGTTTAAATAAAGAATTAATGGACAAAAGTGGCTTTGGGTTAAAGCTTGCCAATTCAGAATCTTTACCCCTGACGTTGAAAGGCAAAAAAACAAAGGACGACTGGTCATTTACGGTGAATTCTCCGGGCACGCGGGAACCCATCCAATTTCAGGGGCAGAGTGAAAAGATGGGCATGAATCCGAATGTTTTTTCCATTGGCGTGAAAGGGAAAGGCACAAAGGGGACGGTACAATACGCAATGAAGATATCTCAGATAAAATACGACTCTGCCTCTACGCGCTTAAACATTCCGGATTTCTGGTTGTATGGCCAGTCTTTCATTGATACCGCGAAATATCCCACCATAAAGGCCTTTGCAAAATTTGAAGACGCTGAATTTAATACGGGTAGTTTGCATACAGGAAAAATCCATGCAAAAGTTCCCTTTCAATGGCCATTCCCATCAACAAAACAAGAGGACGTCATCTATAAAAATGATGAACAGAGCTATTTTAATGTGGGTGTTATAAAATACGCTGCTTTGGAATTAGGGGCAATTTCTGCCACACCGTATCAGAACGGGTTGGATTTGCTTTTTGCAGGTAATTACAAGGATTTAATACCGGATTTTCTGATGAATTTTTCAGGAAAGGTAGGAATGAATGACAACAAGAATCTCCTTACGCATATAGATTTTAAAGTTGCCGAACCGGAAAAAGTTGTAAAAATGGACATGGAAAAATTCAGCTCCCAATTAGCGGGGATGTCGTTTGAAGGAAATGTGGATCTTCGGGGTAAATGCGATATGCTGGGCAGTGCAATAACAAGCAGTGGTTTCATAGCAATGCATAATGCAAAGATAGAAAACGCTGAAAAAAAAATGGTATTTGAAGGTATAAATTTAGATCTTAAAGTACCGGATTTATTGAGTTTCAGGAGCGAGCGGGAGCAAATATTGAAATTCAAGCGGTTTGCCTGGGGTGATATTGAAATGACCGATGGGGAAATGGAATTAGAGATTGAATCTCCAGCATCCATTTTTATTGAAAAGTGTGGCTTGTCATGGTGCGGCGGGCATGTGTATACCCACGGACTACATTTAGATTCGGAGAAAAGCGGGCTTGATCTTATTTTGTACTGCGACCGTCTGAAACTTGCGGACATATTTAAGCAGTTTAATTTGGGAAGCGCTGAAGGCGAAGGCGCAGTAAATGGACGTCTTCCGGTAAGCTATAGAGACGGGAAAATAAAAGTCATGGATGGATTTCTCTATTCGACACCGGGAGAGGGTGGGACTCTTAATTTAAGTTCAGGCACCCTCTTTCCCGGAGCGCCAGGTGTACAGCAGACCATTCAAATGCAAATTGCCCAGGAGGCGCTGAAAGATTTTACCTATAACTGGGCAAAACTTTCTTTACTCAGTCAGGGCGATGACCTGCTTATTCATATGCAGATGGATGGGCATCCCGGAGATTTATTACCGTTTGGTTTTAGCAAAAGCATGGGGCTTGTAAAAGTAGAGGGAAAGCCGCGGGCGCATTTTCAGGGCATACGCTTTAACCTTAATTTCAAGTTGCCGCTTGAGAAAATGTTGTATTACGGTTCGAGTTTAAGCGAACTCATGCAGCAGGGTGAATGAGTATCTCAACGGTATGGGAATTTTTGTTTTAATTAAGCAGGTATTTAAAGTATTCGTCAGTAACACCAAAAAGTCCTTGCTCTTCCTGCATTCCTTAAGATGCTGAAGAGTTTGCCATTAAGAAAAAAGGGTAACAAGAAGGCTGAAAAGTGAAAAAATGATGCAAATAAGGAGGTAAGAATGATATAGTAGTATGGTTTCATTGTACTGGATAACTGAAAATCATCTGTAAGGAGGAAGTAATGAAAAAATATTTTGTGGCGTCTTGTTTGGCATTATTAATTTTTTCTCAGGGGTGTAAAACTGAGCATAAAGTAGAAGTGGAAGTAAAACCCATGCAAATTACCGTTGATGTGAATATCAGAATCGACAGAGAACTGGAAACGTTCTTTGGTGATTTGGACAAGGCTGCTCAAACCATAAGCGGACAACCCGTTGAAGGCGGTACACAAACCGTTACAACAGAGTCCGGGAAAACCGAAGAAGCGCCAAAACCCGCTCAATAACATATAGATAAGTTGAAACTTTCTCAATAAGGAGGGAAAAATGAAATTAAAAATGTGGCTGTCTTTTCTGTTTATTTTAATTACAGGAAGTTTTTTAACAAGTGTTCTGATTGCAGGTGAGGACATAAGCGCAATAAAGGCAGAGATGGAAAGGCACATTCCCATTCTCAATGAATTAAAGGCAAAAGGAATCGTTGGTGAGGATAACAAGGGTTATTTGCAGTTTATTGGTAGTAAGAGCGAGAAGGAGGACGTTGTCCAGGATGAAAACGAGGATAGGAAAAAGGTCTATGCCCATATTGCAAAAAAAGAAGGCGTTACCACGGAACAAGTAGGGCAACGCAGGGCAATTCAAATTGCTAATAAGGCAAAAAAAGGTGATTGGCTGCAAGATTCAAGCGGAAAATGGTATCAGAAATAGGAACTTCAAACGACCCTGTAGTGGGAAGACGCCCCGTGACAAAACACCAATTTAAAAAAAATTCCACCTAAATTCTGCAAATGATTTTCGCGTAGTGAAAATCGACCTTCCATAATACCCATGCTGTGCAAAAATCAATAATAAACTTCAATATTTGGCGGTTTGCGGAGTTATCCGGTGGCATTATAGGCGAAAAGAACCGGGAAATAGCCCAGACCAAACCATTCTGAGCGACAAAAACCGGGATGGAGACATACCATTCCCCTTTGCTGTATTCTCAGCGCCTAAAATACAAGGAGTCAGAGACAAAAATTACTTTCTAGCCGAACACTACACTCAGCGACATGCCTTCCCATGCCCGCCATTCTTCCTGATGAAGAAACTTCTCCGGTAACTTTAAGGTCAACTGCCTGCTTCCTTGTGTCAGTTTCCCTGCAACACGGATTAACCACAGTCTCATCGTTTTTACTTCCCAATGTTGCACTGCTCCTCCTGTGAGCAGTGACATCCACTTCAAGAGGTTATATGCCAACACCGCACACTGAAATAACGCCGCATTCGCTAAAAACTCTCCCGTGCGCAAATGCCCCGCATTCATCTGCCCCTTGCACTCCTCTATCCACGTCTCACAGGTCGCCCTCTTTCCATACGACCGATGCGCTTCTATCGGACTGAACCGTTCTGTTGTAACGTAACAGAAATATTCATACACAGGGATATCAAACAATCCCATTGCTCGTATATGCACTCCCGCAGCGAAACCAACTATGCAATATCTCTTTCGTCTCAGCCTCAAATACTATTACGGGATGATATGACTTCTGTCCCTTCTTCTTCGGGTTATATCCCACCTCCGCTCCTTGCTGATTCCCATATACTCCTTCTGTCGTTGAATCAACGTCTATCCACATATCACTCAGCGCACTTCTCAATTTATGCCCTGAACGCACCACACGTTTCCACACCTGTCCCCTGAATCGATGGATTATCCCCGTCAGTTCCACAATATCTCCCTGAGTTACCAGCTTCATGATACGCCCTATTGTGGTATCCACGGGGATTGCCTTCCATCCCGCCATCTTCATCTGTACTTCATCCGCCCATACCTTCACTATCTGCACCATCGAGGTTGCTCCGGCTATCAACCCGATTACTACCATTTGCATGGCATCTACAATCTGATACCGGGCATTTGCCCCACGTTCCTTGCTGACCACTTCTTGTATTCGTTTCCTGAATAGTAATTTCTCCATGAAAGTTACTACCGCTAACAGCCCTGCATGAACCGTTAATCCCTTCCCGTTCATCTCCGTCTTGATTTTCGGTTGTTTTCTTTCCTCTTTTTGTGCTATATTCTTCATAGAAAAGGCGCTAAGCGCCTATAACTCATCAAAGGGCAGAATATGACCAACCTGAGTATCGTCTTCTCCGGGATGCACTTCCCGAATCCATTCATGCTCGCCACCACGCCGCCAGCGCGCAATGCCGGGATGATAAAGCGAGCCTTCGCCGCCGGGTGGGGAGGAGCGGTGACCAAGACCATAGGCCTGGAACCGGTCCATGACCTCCAACCCCGTCTCCAGCCATTGCGCCACCACAAACGAAACGTCGGCATGGAGAACATTGAACTGATCTCCCGCCTGACCGTCCACGAATGGCAGGGCAAAATCGCCGCGGTCAAGTCGGCTTATCCCGACCTGCCGCTGTGGGCAAGCATCATGGCTGCGCTTGTTAAGGCAGACTGGCAGCGCCTGGCAGCGGCGATACAGGAGGCAGGACCTGACGCTTTCGAGTTGAACGTCTCGTGTCCCCACGGAATGCCGGATAAGGGCATGGGGATGTTCATCGGCCAGAACGCCGAGTTGACCGGACAGGTGGTCGCTTGGGTGAAAGCGGTCGCCAGGATACCCGTGGTGGTAAAGCTAACCCCCCAATGTAACTGACATTACCCTCATTGCCCGCACTGCCAAAGAGAACGGAGCGGACGCACTGTGCGCCTCGAACACCGTTTCAGGCCTTATAGGGGTGGATTTGGATAGCCTGACCCCGCTGCCGGACGTTGGCGGCGTATCCACCTATGGCGGCTTCTCCGGGCCTGCCATCAAGCCTGTTGCCCTGCGCTGTGTTGCGCAGATTGCCAAGGCAAGCGGGCTACCCGTCTCCGGCCTGGGAGGGGTGAGCGACTGGCAGGACGCGGCCGAGTTCGTCGCCGTGGGCACAGGCACGGTGCAGGTTGGCACGGCAGTGATGTGGGGTGGATACGGTATTATCGAAAAGCTGACCGGGGGATTGAGCCGTTATTTGGAAGAGAAAGGCTTTTCGGATGTGGGGTCACTCATCGGCGCTGTGCTGCCCAGGATCGTCGAGTTCCCGCAGGTGCCGCTGACATCACGCATCCGCGCCAGCGTAGACGACACATGTAACGGACGCCTGCTGTGCGTTACCGCCTGCGCGGATGGCGGCTATCAGGCTATAACCGGCGTCAAAGGCGAGATCGTAACGATTAACGGTGAAAAGTGTGATGGCTGCGGACTGTGCAGCATGGTCTGTCCATTGGGCAGCATCAGCATGGCGCCACGGTAATGGCGTAACGATTATCATTTGGTATTTATTTTGTATTTTAGATATCCAGACCAGATAGCTTCAGAAATTCCCTTGTAAAATCCTATTGCTTGTGTAATAATTATAATGCATAAAATAAGCATATTTTGTGCAGTATGATTAATTTACTGGTGAGACGAAGATGAAAGACATCGTGTTAGGTCATAAGGCAGAGCGGGACGAATTTCTTGAGACACAGTATGTTCAAAGAGAGGGATTGCAGAATGCCCGGAAGAGTATGAAGAATAACCTCATCAAGGTCATTGTTGGGCCGAGAAGGGCAGGCAAGTCTGTATTCGCAATACAGATGCTTGAAGGGCTGGATTTTGCCTATCTTAACTTCGATGACGAGAGACTCCTCTGTATTTCTGACTATGACGACCTTCTGAAGGCCATCAGGCAGGTATATGGAGAAACAAGATACATCCTCTTTGATGAGGTACAGAACCTCCGTAACTGGGAACTCTTCTTAAACAGGCTTCATCGTAAGGGATTCAATCTCGTAATCACCGGCTCAAACTCACGCTTGCTAAGCAGGGAACTTGCCACCCATTTGACGGGCCGCTATATCCAGTTCCAAATATTCCCATTTTCTTTTTCTGAATTCCTCAAGGTGAGGAATTTTGTAATAAATGAAACCATTGACATAAAAGAACGGCAAGGCATGCTCCTGAACCTCCTGAACGAATATCTGGACAAAGGGGGATATCCTGAGATTCTGATAAAGAATATTGACCCAAAAAGTTACATTGCCACCCTTTTTGAGAGCATTCTGTTTAAAGACATCGTGAAGAGATACAACGTCCGCTATGCCAAAAAACTCCACGACCTCGGACTCTATCTGATCACAAACCATTCAAATGAGTTTTCATACACAAGGCTCAAAAATGCCCTTGATTTTAAAAGCGTGCACACGGTGGAAAACTACACCGGTTATCTCAACGAGGCATTCCTGATATTCAATATAGAGAGATTTTCCCGGAAGGTTAAGAAACAGATGAAAAGCCCTAAAAAGGTCTATGCTTATGATACCGGCGTGATACAAGCGGTTAAGTTCAAGATAGCCCCCGATGAAGGAAGGTTGATTGAAAACATGACGGCTATAGAACTCCTGAGAAGAGGAATGGAGATTTATTATTACAAGACCATAGATGGCAAGGAAGTGGATTTTGCCATCAAGGAAGGATTGAAGGTGAGCCAATTACTCCAGATATGCTACAACATTGATAACGATAAGACGAGAAAGAGAGAGGTAAAAGCCCTTATCAAAGTAGCGGACGAGACAGGATGTGATAACCTAATGGTGCTTACCTGGGACTATGAGGCAAAGGAAGAATTTGGCAGAAGAGAAATACATTATCTGCCGCTGTGGAAATGGCTGGTTGGGGTGCATATGCCTTGAAGTATGGGATACCAGGGTGGTCGAAAATATCACCTCTACATGTCTATGAGACAATAGAAATATTCATTTGATAGTGCAAAAAATCTGTGATTTTTTTGCTAAGGAAATCATACGTGATTTGCTAAACGAAGCTGATGAGGAACGACTGAGATTGGCCGTAAAAGTTCTAAGGGCATTGATGCGATGAGAAAGGGATTTTTAGTAGATTC
>JAXMAC010000004.1:25878-27993 GCA_046350595.1 Candidatus Brocadiaceae bacterium
TTCGCATATCTCAAAATGGGAGAAAGGGTGATCAAATAAGAATTCAGCCATAAATTTTATTGATATTATTTCATACTCAAATCTATAGAGGACAGGGCTAGCCCTATTCGTTATCAGTCGGGCAGCAAGATCTCGGCGTAGTACGTGTTGAGCGAAGAAGTAGCCGTTATTTGTCCAACAAACTGTCCGGCGCCGATGGCGCCCTTGAGGTCACCCGAGATGCCACGTATCTTAAAGTGCTGCCTGGTCCTTGCCCCTCTAAGCGAAGTCGCATCGCCCTCGAAGATACCGCTCGTCTTTAGGATCAAGCAACCTTTCCTGCCAGCTACTGTAGCTTCTTTTAATATGAAAGTTATTGCGGCTGTACCCTGAACAGTGTCCGCGCAGCCGTCTAGCAGGGCGTGAAGCTCCTTACGGCCATTCTCGAGGGCATTCTCGATAAGTCCAGAGAACGAAACGTTCCCGACACGTGTTACCAAAAATACGCATGGAGGGTCAAGCGGCTCTGACGTTCTCGTTACTTGAGTGACAAATTTTCCAGTCCCCTTAACGAACGTACACTTTTTGTCTTTTGTCTTGCCGCTTGCTTCTGCAAGTAGTAAGAACGAGCTTAAGGCGACCATGAAGAAAAACAACTTACCAATCTTTCCTATCCTTTGATAACGTGTCTCCTTTCAAAGCCCGCCTGGGCATTTTATGAGGTTTAAACGCATTTCCCGTCTCATTGTATTGACTGACCCGAACAAGTCGGAAAGCATAGCGCTGGTGTATCCCCCGCCCTGTTTGTAGTGACGACTTTAGTCGTCATAATGCCTGTAAGTAACGACTGAAGTCGTTACTACAAACAAGGGATCGGCGCTACAGTTTTTTGCAGAAAAATATCAAAATATTTTTTATAAACACATACCCGTCATCAATTGGGCAGCAATATCTCGGCATAGTACGTGCTGGACGAAGACGTAGTCGTTGATTGTCCCACAAACTGTCCGGTGCCAGTGGCGCCCTTAAGGTCGCCCGAGACGCCACGGATCTTAAAGTGCAGCCTATTCCTGGACCCCGCAGGCAAGGTCGCGTCACCTTCGAATACACCGGTTGCCTTCAGGATTAAGCAACCTTTCCTGCCAGCTACTGTAGCTTCTTTTAATATGTAAGTTGTCGCGGTTGTACCCTGAACCGGATCTGCACAGCCGTCTTGCAGGGCGTGAGTCTCCTGATGACCGTTCTCGAGAGTATTCTCGATGAGCCCGGAGAACGAAACGTTCCCGACGCGTGTCACCAAAGCGACACAGGGCGGGTCAAGCGGCTCAGCCGTTCTCGTCACTTGAGTGACAAAGTTTCCAGTCCCCTTTACGAGCGTACATTTTTTATTTTTCGTCTCACCAGTTGCTTCTGCAAGCAGTACGAACGAGCTTGCAACGACCACGAAAAAAAACAACGTACCGATCTTTCCTGGCATTTGCATACCATGTCTCCTTTCAAAGCCCAAATGGGCATCCTATGAGATTTAAACGCATTCCCCTTCTTATTGTATTGCCACCCGAACGAGTCGGAAAACATAGCGCGGGTAATTTATCCCCCTCCAAATGCCGACCATAAGGGATCGGCGCTACAATTTTTGCTGAAAATGCAAAAAAATTTTTGTAAGATACTATGCTGAAAAATGCAAGATCGATTTCCACCTGAAATACTCTGATATTTCATATCTCTCCTTGCCCCAATCATCCTCTTTGCTTCAAGGTACATCTATCGAGCTGCCTCTCAATCTCGTCCTGGCTTAGAACACCTTCCTTTTCAGCACGCTCGATTCATCTTCGGATTTTCTCGACCACATAGAGGTGGTACTGGACATCCTCTAGCGAATAATCATCTGGGAGTTTATCCAGAAGATCCTTTACCTCTTCTTTCGCGGTATTTATAAACAACCATCTCCTTAATAAAGCACATAACAGGTTATTCTACGGTCCTGTATATCCTGCCAAAAGCAGGATATATGAAAAAAGCGAGTTATATCTCGGAATGATATTGTGATATTTAAAATGGTTTAATAAAACCCTTGTAAACGGCATCATGCAAGTGTTATTACCGCCTGATTGTATACCATAAACGATACCTTGT
>JAXMAC010000004.1:28093-29171 GCA_046350595.1 Candidatus Brocadiaceae bacterium
TGGCTCTTGCCATTCCTGAACCTCGTAATTATTCTATCCAGCAATGTATTTTCTTGTTTGTTATGGTTGCCTTAAACATCTCAAGGTCTGTTTGCCTGACAGCAATACATTCTTCCATAAGATACTTCCTCTCCAGTGCGTAATACTTAAATTTACCCAGCGCGTGGTAGGGTAATAATCGGATTTGTGTTATGCCAGTATCTTTACAAAAATCCGCAGTTTCTGTAATCATTTCTGTCGTTGCATTAACGCCTGGGATTACAGGGATGGTCACAATTATCTTTTCCGGATTAATCACCGTCAAATGCCGTAAGTTTTCTAAAATTGCTGCGTTTCCCTGTCCTGTGACGAGCTTGTGCATTTCAGTATCCATACATTTAATGTCAAAGTAATAAAAATCAAATCTATCTATGAAATCTTTGACTTTGTTCCAATCAAACAAGCCACAGGTTTCTGCTCCAACAGATAAACACGTTTTTTCACAGTGAACAAGAAACTCCTTCACAAATTCCGGCTGCGCAAATGGCTCCCCGCCGGATAAAGTTATTCCGCCATTTGAATTACGATAAAAGAGTGCATTGGTTTTAATCCTTTCGTAGAGGGCTTGAGCAGACCAATGCCTGCCGACAATCTTGATTGCCTTTGCGGGACATTTTTTTTCACAGGTATTTTTGGTACAAGAAAGACAGATGTTCCTTTTAAAGAGGGGGTATCCTTCATGATCGGTAGAAGCGGCATTTTCAGGACACCGAGAGGGGGTCATAGGGTCAAACCTTCATTATTCAATTATCAGAATCCTTTTATGTTTCAAGTTTACATAGACAGGAGTTTTTCGATTTCTTCATCGGTAAATTTTAATCGCAATAATACCGTGTAAATTAGGCAGCATCAAGGCAATTTGCGCAAAAACAACGTTTTAAAAATCCTTTGTCCTTGAAAAAATAAGAAAAGGGCAAAAGTCAATAAAGGATGGCAAAGGTATATCCAATGAAGAAGCCAAAGCTCGACTTTCAAAATTTGTACAAAATTCAGTTGAGTAGAGAACGAAGCCAAACACCAACACAAGAGAAAAAGACCT
>JAXMAC010000004.1:29271-89382 GCA_046350595.1 Candidatus Brocadiaceae bacterium
TGGCAAGATCGTTTCGATTGGAATCAGTTTTTCCGAATACGGCTTTCCAATCATCTTCTTCCACAGGCTTTCACAGTATGAGTCTGAGTCTTTTTCCTGCATGGCATTCGCAATGGTCTCCCGTGCTATCCCGTATGGCTTCCCCTGCGTTGTTACCCTTGCTACCCCGGAAGTCCACCTACGTGCCTGTGTATTGCACGCAGACAGGCAGATTCTGGCCGTTTTCGTCAGCAATGTCATTAAGTTAAGAATAATTTTATCTAAACAACCCCCTGAATCCCCCTTTTTTAAGGGGGATTTTTGTACGCAATATCATCACAAAAACCGCTTAAATAAAATGAAAATTCCTATACATTCAAGCTACGTGGGTGAACTGCCGAATTCCTCGGGATTGCATTTTGATTTGTAATTTGCCATGAATTTTCTCTTGGTATTCCTGGTAATTGCATCCTATGGCAAGATAATGGTGTTATAGAACAGGTTCACAGTACTATAGTCAACCCCCATCATTTCTCATCTTATTCCGCTTAGCCCACCTAAAAACAAATAGGGACAGACACTATTTTGTTTGATAAATGAGTCAAATTAATATACTGAATATACTGTTTGATGAGCAATCTCCATAATAATGCCGTGATGCAGGAGCGATCGGTGTACTATACATTTTCAGCAAGTATCTTCTCAATCTGCTTTTTAATGTTTCTTGCTTCAATAGCAAAATGATAAAGGTGTTCCGGAGAGAATTTTTCTATGGCTTCGGCAATCCTTTCCAAACATTCCATGGCAAATAAATAAACACCTTTTCTCGGCGCCTCGTATCCGACATCTTCAGCCCATACTCCACACGAGGATATTCGTGCCTGTGCCTTGAGGGCAAGTCTCGCAGGTATTCTTTGTCTACCCGGCTAAATTGATACCTGTTTATCCGCATCGACATACCGTCTTCGTTCCTTTCCCAAAATTGTATCATTGACAAAGGTTAACATGTTAGTTAACATAATCCTGTGAACAAAACTGTTGTTTTTTACAGAACTATCGATGGTAAATGTCCAATAAAAGATTTTCTTGATCCCTTACCTGGAAAAGTTGTACAGAAAATAACATGGGTTCTCAGCTTATTGGAAGATTTTAACATCGTACCATCTTCATATTTCAAAAAACTTGCAGGTACAGAAGAAATATGGGAGTGCAGAATAAAATTTGGTGCAAATGCTTATCGCATATTATGCTTCTTTGATAACAACTCGGTTGTTGTGCTGACACACGGATTTATGAAAAAGAGCCAAAAAACACCGAAACATGAAATAGAAAAGGCTGAGGCTTATAGGAGGAATTTTTTAAAAAGAAAGGCAAAAATATGAGCGATCTAAAAAAATATATAAGTAAAAGGAAAAAAAGAGACAAAGAATTTGCTGAAGGATTTGAGAAAGGATATGAACGGTTTAAGATTGGACTGGTACTTCGCCATGCGCGTGAAGCGGCGGGCTTATCTCAGGAAGAGCTTGCACATAGGCTGAAAACAAAGAAAACTGCCATTTCAAGAATTGAGAACCATGCAGAAGACATAAAATTATCAACACTAGATCGTATCGCCATTGCACTTGGGAAACGGTTGGAAATTAAAATTGCTTAAAGATACTATTCAGAAAGTAGGTCAGAGGATTACCCATTAGAAGGCTTTTGTCAAGTGAAAAATCACAGGCGCTATCCGTTTCCAGCAAGTATTTTTCCAATCTGCTTTTTAATGTTTCTTGCTTCAATAGCAAGGTGATAAAGATGTTTCCTGTGGAATCTTTCTATGGCTTCAGCAATCCTTTCCAGGCATTCCATTGTGAACAGATAAACACCTTTTTTCGGCGCTTCGTGTCCGACGTCTTCAGTCCATACTCCACACGAGGATATTCTTACCTGTGCCTTGAGGGCTAGGATTATTAAGTAATGCTCCAGAGGTGAACGCAGATCGCTTTCTTCTCTTTTGCCTTTTTCAACTCTACGGAAATCCTCCTGTTTCAGACATTCAAAAAGATTATGCACAAAAGGATTAAGCAGAAGGTATACCGGATCCTCTTCAAAATCCTGACGGAATAATTCCGAATCGTCAAAGGATGATTTTGGGGTAATTTTATTCCAATCGCTAAGTTCTGGAAGGGAACTTGCCCAGGGTTCAGGCTGCTCTTCTTCCATTTCCTCGTAACGGAGGTCTATAGCTCTGACTTCATAATCATCATCGTCCTCGTCTTTTATGTCCGGAATCTCTGAAAGGTCTAAGAATCTTTCCGGATGTGCCGGGCTAAAAGCTGCATCCCTGTTTCTCATCAGTTTATAAATGATTAACTGTTTTTCCATCATCTTGTCCCTTTGCGCGCTTTCTTCCATCATCCGCTCCATACCTTTCTCAAGGCTTGCCTCAGAAAGTCCTTCGGCATCAACTGTGGCAATGAGAGGTTCTTCAAGTCTGGCTTGTTCCCGGTAATAATCCAACCAACATTCAGGTGACCACACTGTATTGGCTTCTGGCTTCTTGGGTCTTATTCGCCTGTTTTCCCGGAATCCTTCAAGCATATTAAGAATAATCTGAAAGTCCGGCGCAATTCTCGTTATATCGCGAAGGAAACGGATGCCGGATGGGGATTTTTTACCGGGAAATTTGTCTATCTTTGACAGGACATTACTGAGTAAATTGAGTGCGCCTTCGACATCGTCCCGGAGATAATAGGTCAATACACTATTTACGCCGTCTTTTATCGCCTGTAGACCTTCTATGATTGATGCGAAATTTTCAACATCTTTACTCTTATATATATCTTCCTCAAGGCGGTTGATTATACAGGGTATGAGGAGCATCAACCGGTCAAGACCGGGAAGTATGCCAATTCCTTCCCGCTGGTCATCCGGATCATGGGAAATATTTTCATCTGCCTTGCGGAAGAAATCGTCCAGTTTGGCAAAAACATCCCTGGTTTTGGATATTTCAGCGAGAATTTGTTTGTAACTGGCAGTGTTTTGTCTATTCATCTTTTTAGATTATTATTACTTATTATTTTAAATTGTCAATTACAAAAAATCATCGGCTGGATAGAATTTGAAGGTATCCTTAAAAAATAATGGAGTCAGTGGAGAAATACGACTATAATCAAAAAGAAGTTGCCGATTATCATGGACTGCATTACTCAATAATAAGCAGGTTTATCAAAAAGTGACCGATCTAAATAACAAGATTAAAGGCCATACCCCAATATTCGCGGAGATAGATTTCTTATGATAATCTTAATAATCCTTTTTCTTGCTACATGCTTTCTTGCATATTCAAATGGCGCTAACGACAACTTTAAAGGGGTTGCCACGCTCTTTGGCAGCAAGACCACCAATTATAAATATGCAATCTGGTGGGCAACGATTACAACATTTGCAGGTTCAATGGCTTCGATATTCCTGGCACATGGCCTGGTAAGCACCTTTTCCGGTAAAGGTTTAGTTCCTCAAAGCATCGCTGTTGCTCCTGAATTTCTTACTGCCGTGGCTATTGGCGCGGCTATTACCGTCATGGTTGCAACGATTACCGGGTTTCCCATCTCGACTACCCACGGTCTGACAGGCGCCCTGGTTGGCGCTGGTTTTGTGGCCGTAGGTTCACAGGTTAATTTTGCCGTTTTGGGCAGATCCTTTTTCCTCCCTCTTTTATTTAGCCCTGTTATTGCGACTGCTCTTGGCAGCATTTTTTATATTATTTTCCGGAATATGCGCATTCGCTCAGGCATAACAAAAGAATGGTGCCTTTGTGTTGGTGAGCAGAGAAAAGCAATTCCAACATGTAAACCCGCGCCGGCTCTTTCGTTAAAATATGGTAGTACTCTTGGTGTTACCATTGATACAGAAGAGAACTGTCTGGAGATTTATCAGGGACGTTTTCTGGGCATAAATGCTCAAAAATTGCTAGATTGCGTACACTTTTGTTCTGCCGGGGCTGTGAGTTTTGCCCGCGGTCTCAATGACACACCCAAGATTGTAGCCCTCTTGTTATTAATCAAGGGTTTGTCAATACACTGGGGCATGTTGGCAGTTGCTCTTGGTATGGCCGTAGGGGGACTTTTGAATGCCAGAAAAGTGGCTGTAACAATGAGTAATAAAATCACAAAATTAAATCACGGTCAGGGCTTTACGGCAAACCTCGTCACCGGTATGCTTGTGATATGTGCCAGCAAGTTTGGTATGCCAGTCTCCACGACACATGTATCTGTAGGGTCTCTTTTCGGGATAGGTTTAATTACAAGGCGCGTAAACACTCGTATGATATTGGGAATACTTTTGTCATGGTTCACAACCTTACCTGTTGCCGCTGTATGTAGCGGTGGCACGTATTGGATATTAGGAAAACTGGCTATTTAATTAACTCCCAACCCGAATGAGTCGGAACCCGGACACGAGTGGTTTATCCCACGCCTAAACGCCGACCACAAGGGATCGGCGCTACATTTTATACTATGAATCGATTTCAACAGAATGGAGAGTGATGTGAATAAAAGAATGTTTAAATATACATGTTTTACTTTTTTGTTTGTAGTGACCTTAATTGCAGCCTCAACGGTTTCTGACGCAGATGATGCAGTTAAGAAGATAAAACTTGCGGAATTAAATACCTTGCTTGAGAGCAACAAAGGTAAGGTAGTAATCCTCGACCTGTGGGCAACGTGGTGTCCACCGTGCAGAAAAGAAATACCAGGTTTTATCAATCTTTACAAGAAATATAAGGACAAGGGTCTCGATATTATCGGAATTGCCTTTGATGAAAATGGATCGGAAGTGGTTCCTCCATTTATGAAAAAAATGGGTGTCAATTATCCCATTTATCTCGATGGGGGTGATATCGCCCATGCATACGATTTACAAGCTTACCCGACTACAATTATTTATGGTAAGGACGGTAAAGTGGCTAACAAACATATGGGTTATGTGTCAGAGGAAGAATTTGATGACGAACTTAGCAAACTGTTGAAAAAATAGCAAGATTAAGCCTGTAGGGGCACGGTGCCCCTACCCTGAACATTAATTACAAAAATGTAGGGAGGGGTTATACCATACCCGTGGGAATGGTTCATTTAAGAAGGCGATAAGAGGTATTCAGTCTTTGGTAAACGCAGGGTTTAATCCCATTATTACCATTGCTGACTGGCAGAAATAAGGTATACCCCCTCATCAAACCGTACGTTCAGTTTTCCCGAATACGGCTTTCCAATTATCTTCTTCCACAGGCTTTCGCAGTCTGAGTCTGACTCTTTTTCCTGCATGGCATTCGTAAGAGTCTCCCTGCTACCCCGGGAGTCCACCTACCTGTCCTGTGCATTGCACGGATACAGGCAAGTTCTGGCAGTTTTCGTTAGCATAGGTGTGGCAGCCTTCCCCTTTGACCACAGGGATCGGCAACTCCCTCTTAATTAACGAGGCTACTTATCGGTTCGCTTATACTGCACAACCCGCAGGTTTGCCCGACTCTCCAATGAGAGCCTTTGTCGGAAAACTTAACGTTTTGGGTTACCCCTAACATCTCCCTCAGGCTACGTGGATGAATTGCCGAATTTCCACAGTTGGACTTAAACCGACAAGTCATACGCGCTATACACAGCAGAGGGATAATTTGGTTGAGGTTATACAGCACAATGATATAATGAAGCACAACGAGATCTTCAAAACAGAATCACGACAAAGAGAGTAGAAACCAAAATAAAAAGAGAGAAAATCAACATCTTTCATAATTTCGTAACAATTCGGTTTTTTTGAAGATATTCAGGAGGCTATAATGACGGCAAAAATAAACCTTTTCACCACAGGTGGTATTACTGCGATTGTATACGCCAGTTTTACGTTGTTTCTTTATGTCTACCTGTGGACACGCTGGAGTGTTCTTAAAAGCAACGATGCCGGCCAAATACTCACCATAATTCATCAGAATCGCGGTGAATGGAAGGTTATGTGGTGGGGCATTACGATCATCCCCTACGCCTTAATTCCCACGTTTCTGGCAGTATTGAGGTCTCTCTGGAAGGACGAAATAGCAATATCCTCAATGGCCTTTATGGCGGGAATGATTGCCCTTATCCTGGGAGTTATTGGCCCGCTGAGGAGCGCCACCGTAACTGGATCACTGGCTTATATTCATGCATTTGGAAATGAGGCGCAGAAAGCTGCAGCACAGGTGATGTATACCTGTGGTGAATCTTATGGCAGAGGGCTTTTTTGCCTCTTTGGCGCTACCTGACTGCTGGGCTGGGTGGGCCTGTCAGGCCTGGCAATAGTGCGAACGACGGTATTTCCCCATTGGTTTGGCTGGTTAGGTGTTGTTGTTGCCTTGCTTTATCTTGTAGGCCTTCTTGGGAAATTTCTCTGGAATCCCCTTGTGATGTCTCAGGTCGTTGCATTTTTTCTCTTTTTGTTGTTTGTTATAGTCACCGGATTGCGGTTATTCAAAATACCATACTCCTGAGAAAATCGGCAACTCCTTCTCTGAATTAACGAGGCTACGTATCGGTTTGCTTGCGCTATAACCCGCAGGTTCTCCCGACTCTAGCAGTAATTTTATAATGATGTACAATCGATACTATGCATGTCAGTAATTTTATTATAAGCCATGAAGTTCCCCTGCGACTGGGGGGATTTTTTGGTATTTTGGGAATCATGTCCCTCTGGGAAATGATTGCCCCCAGAAGGGCGCTCACAATCTCGAAACCACTCCGATGGATTAACAATATCGGTATTGTATTCCTCAACAGCTTCCTGCTACGCATTATCTTTCCATCGGCAGCAGTTGGTGTGGCGACCTTTGCACAAAAACACGGCTGGGGATTCTTTTACTACTTACAGGTATCGTATACATTCGCAGTTCTTTCATCTATTATCGCCATGGATTTTTTCATATACCTTCAGCACGTGATGTTTCACGCCGTGCCTGCCTTCTGGCGGGTGCATCGTATGCACCACGCAGATTTGGACTTTGATGTAACAACGGGGATTCGATTCCATCCTCTTGAAATTATACTATCCATGCTCATAAAATTCGCTGTAATCGTTGTTATAGGACCGCCGGTAGTGAGTGTAATCGTATTTGAGGTAGTACTCAATGCCACGTCCATGTTTAACCACGGCAATTTACATATCCCCCGCAATATCGATAAGGTAATGCGATGGTTCATGGTAACACCCGACATGCATCGGTTACACCACTCAGCGGACCCTAACGAAACGAATACCAATTTTGGCTTCAATATGCCCTGGTGGGATCGATTGCTGGGAACATATAAAAATCAGCCACATCTGGGTCACGAGGGTATGATTATCGGCCTCCGGGAATTTCGCGATGTCAGGCAAAGCACAGTACTTCCGCGCATGCTGGCAATACCCTTTATTGGTAAAACATGAGGAACCTGCGAAATCCCTGGTTTCTATTACGTCTATGAAGATATCCGTAATCATCCCTACTCTCAATGAAGAACTCAATATCGAAAAGGCACTCCAGAGCGTACTAAAACAAGAGGGTGATTACGAAATTTATGTGGTAGATGGGGGAAGTACGGATAATACGGTTGCTTTAGCCGAACGATATGCCCCGGTAATAAAGAGCAATCGGGGGCGAGCGACACAAATGAACGCAGGGGCGCGGCTTTGCAAGGGGGATATCTTACTCTTCTTGCATGCCGATACTTTCTTGCCTGATAATGCCTTTCGTGAGATAAGAAAAAGGATGAAGGACAATACCGTTGCGGGTGGATCATTTTATCTTGCATTTGATGGAGATAACTTTATATTAAAGGGTGTCTCATTTATCACCCGCTTTAATTTCAGACTCTTCCACTTTGGGGATCAGTGCATTTTTGTAAGACGGAATTTTTTTGAAAACCTCCGGGGATACAAGGACATACCCATTATGGAGGATTATGAATTTTACAAGAGACTGAGCGGGCAAGGAAAGGTCATCCTTTTAAGAACGCCGGTAATTTCCTCTGCGCGAAGGTTTATCAATAAAGGAATACTTCGGCAATTACTTATTAATAAATGTGTGGTTTTATCCTACTGGGTAGGTATAGATATTCACACCATTAAACGGTTTTATGACGATTTGAGGTGAAAATATGCGGATATTGCTAACAAATGACGATGGTATTTATGCACCCGGGATTGCGGCATTAAAACATCAGATTCAGGATTTAGGGCAAATTACGGTCGTAGCGCCTGCTATAGAACAGAGCGGTGTGGGACATTCCATTACCTTCAGCCAGCCGCTCCGTATCCGGGAAGTACATTTAAACAACGAATTTATTGGCTACGGTATAAGCGGTTCACCGGCGGACTGCGTAAAGCTGGCCATATATGAGATTATGGAAAAGGAACCTGACGTGGTTATTTCGGGACTCAATATGGGGGCAAATGTGGGTATCCACATCCTCTATTCAGGCACCGTCGCTGCCGCTGTTGAGGCGGCTATTATGGGATTTCCTTCAATTGCAATCTCCTTTGAAATTACCGAACATTATGCAGACGTCCACGATGCGGCAAAAGTGGCAAGAAACGTTATAGAACGTATCATTAAGCATAAGCTACCCAGAGGCTCTTTGCTGAATGTAAATATCCCTTCTCGTCCCGCCAAACAAATTAAAGGGATTGCAATAACCCGGCAATTTGCTCGTGATTTTAAAGAAACCTTTGACAAACGCACCGACCCGGGTGGAAAGGCATATTACTGGCTGATGGGCACTGACAAATCGATCCATCATGAAGAAGGAACGGACCTGAGTGCTGTAAACGAAGGCTATATTTCCATCACCCCCCTCCGCTATGATTTAACCGACCATGCCTTGTATAAAAAAATTGAGGGGTGGGATTGGAAATATATAATTCCTGAAAAATGACAAACAAGGTATATTAACCAAAGAGGACACGGAAAACGCGGAGAGAACAGGTAAACAGGGAAAATCAACAGCTATCATGCTATAAATCTCATTAAAAAGGCAAGTTTTACTTGAAATTGGACAGTAAATTTGTTAATTTGTTCACACAATATTTGTTTAACCTGATGATAATTCAGTACTTATTATCAGGATGGCAACGAATCGGTTTTCTTAAAACAATTGGGGATTGTTAACGAAATGAGAAATTTTCTTTTTAACTTTTTTGAGCGATTGGAAACCAGTATTTACCGGGTAAATGGAAACGGAAACGGAAAACACAAGGTTCCCGAACTACCCAAACAGGATCTAAGGTTAGAGAGTGCGGCTGGGAGGACAGTTTATCATACTCCAGTATCGACAAAAACCCCATTAGACACGGCTATAAACAGGGCTCAGCACTCTTTACTCAGTAGTCAAAGTTCCGATGGGCATTGGGTTGGAATTTTAGAGGCAGATACGACCATAACTTCTGATTACATCATGTTGATGCATTTCCTGAGAAAGATAGACCACGAGAAACAAAGAAAGGCTGCACGATTAATCATTGACCATCAGCTTCCCGATGGCGGCTGGAATATTTTTTACGGCGGTCCGAGTGAAATTAGCGCTTCAGTAAAGGCGTACTTTGCCTTGAAGCTGGCTGGATATACCGCTGATGAGATCTTTATGCAGAGGGCCAGGAAGTGTATATTGGATATGGGTGGAATCATGAAGACTAATTGCTTTACCAAGATTTATCTGGCCATGTTTGGTCAGGTTGATTGGCAGGCAGTGCCCGCCGTCCCTGCGGAAATGATCCTCTTCCCGCCGGGATTTTATTTCAGTATTTATGAGATGTCCTACTGGTCGAGGTGTATCGTTGTGCCGCTTTCCATTGCTATTGACAAAAAGCCACATATCCCCGTGGGAGACGACTTGCTGAAAGAGCTTTATCCGGTACCCCGCGATAAGGTTGTTTATCGTATCAAAAGAGACCAGCCGGGATTAAGTTGGCGTAATTTCTTTATTGACGCCGATTGTATCTTCAGGCGTTACGAACAAAATACCATTAAATTTGTGAGAAGGATTGCGATAAAGAAGGCTGAAAAATGGATGCTGGAACATATGGAAAAATCGGGTGGAATTGGCGCTATCTGGCCGTCAATTATTAATTCCATTTTTGCCATGAAATGCCTTGGCTATCCCGATGACCATCCGGCAATGGTGAGTCAGCTTAAAGAGGTGGAATCTTTAGTCATCTATGAAAAAGACAGACTTTATCTGCAACCCTGTGTATCTCCCGTGTGGGATACGGCATGGGCGATCATTGCGCTCCATGATTCAGGGTTACCAGCTACCCATCCGGTCTTGCAAAGGGCTGCTCAGTGGCTCTTAAGCAAGGAGGTGCGTACGTATGGTGACTGGGCATTAAAGTGTAAGGTGCAGGAACCAAGCGGGTGGTATTTCCAGTATGCAAATGAATTTTACCCTGACACGGACGACAGCGCCGCCGTACTCATGGCGTTGCAGCGTGTAACGATGCCCGAAGGCACTCATAAGGAAAAGGCGATACTCCGCGGTTTGCGATGGATACAGGCCATGCAGTGTGATGACGGTGGTTGGGGGGCGTTTGATAAAAACAACAATAAATCACTCTTAAACTATATTCCCTTTGCCGATTTTAACGCATTATTAGACCCCAGTACCAGTGATGTGACCGGAAGATGTCTGGATTTTATGGGGCGGATTGGATTTACTCACAATTATACCAATGTTCGTGCGGCTATAGAATATCTCAAAAAAGAGCAGGAAAAAGACGGTTCATGGTTTGGACGCTGGGGCGCAAACTACATTTACGGTACATGGTCAGCGCTTACCGGGCTTATTGCAGTTGGAGAGGACATGAACAAACCCTATATTAAAAAGGCCACCGGGTGGCTAAAAAGCGTCCAAAATTCTGACGGCGGATGGGGTGAGACGATAAAGTCCTATGATGACCCAACATTGAAGGCGATTGGGAATAGTACGGCTTCCCAAACAGCATGGGCGCTCATGGGATTATTCCTTGCAGGCGAGGTAAAATCGAAGGCCGTCGAACTCGGCATTGAATTCCTCCTGAAAAGGCAAAAAGAGGACGGAAGCTGGGATGAAACCGAATGGACGGCAACGGGTTTTCCAAAGGTTTTCTATCTGAAATACCACATGTATTGCAAATATTTCCCGTTAATGGCGATCAGCAGATATCGCAATCTTATCCAGAAATCATAGTCGAAATAGTAGTAAGCAAACCTTGTATTTGCCAGAGCAGGGGCGTATTGCAATGCGCCCCTGCTCTGACATTACTCTATAAAAACTTCTTTTTTAGTAACACCATTTGCTTAACAGTTATCCGAATATCCTTTTGATGTTTCATTTAAGGGAGGATAATTCTATGGTTACTTATCGAAAACTAAAGATATTCATTTTTACTGCAAAATCTAACAAAATCGTTATTATCTCATCCGTATGGTTTCTTCTCTCATTTGCCTTACTTTGTTATCCCTCCAACGCAGAAGAAAAGATCCTCCAATTCCACAGCGATATCACCGTCCATGAAGATTCCACCATGACCGTTTGTGAGACAATAAAGGTCGTGAGTGAAGGAAGAGAAATCAGACACGGCATCTACAGGGATTTTCCCACGAAATACAAGGGCGGCACGGTTGGTATGGAATATGTGGTAAGTTTTGATATAGCATCGGTAACACGCGATGGCGAACCTGAAGACTATTTTATTAAAGCCATGCCGAATGGCAAACGTATTTATATAGGGAAAAAAGAAGTTTTTATAAATCCAGGAGAGCATACTTACACAATACTCTATAAAACTGACCGGCAAATCGGCTTTTTTAACGATCACGATGAATTGTACTGGAACGTTACAGGGAATGGCTGGGTGTTCCCGATTGATGAGGTCTCTGCAACGGTTTACCTTCCTGCCGGTATTCCACGGGAAACAATTGTGAGGGATGGGTATACGGGGTCTTATGGGGAACGTGGAACCCGGTACAAATCATGGTGTGATGATGTTGGCGACATTCATTTTGTCACCACGGTGTCCCTGAGAAGCCACGAGGGGCTTACTATCGTTACTTCCTGGCCCAAAGGCTTTATTAAACCACCAAACCTTTACATGAGATGGTGGTATTTTATATGTGATGCAAAGGTGTTGCTGATCGCTGGTTTGGGCATACTCGTTCTGTTGGCGTATTATTTCTTTACATGGAGTCGGGTGGGAAGAGACCCCAAAAAAGGCGTTGTTATACCTATCTACACGCCGCCTCTCGGTTTATCCCCTGCAGCTATCCGCTATATTTTAAAGATGGGGTATCATAACAAGGTCTTTGCTGCATCACTCATTAATTTAGCCGTGAATGGTTACCTTACTATTAAAGAAAATTCCAAATATCTTCTGGAAAAAAAGCCAAGACCTGACCCGAACCAGAAACTTTCACAGGAAGAAGAATCTTTATATATCTATCTTCCGGAAACCCTGGAGCTGAAACAGGAAAACTACGCCATTATCAGTTCCCTGATTGAAACACTCAAGGATTCATTAAGAAAATCGCTCACAAAACGATATTTTGTGACCAATATGGTATATCTTGTCCCGGGGATGGGCATTTCACTCACTTTAATTATAGGTGAATTTTTAATGCTGATATCTGAACTTGTATATGAAAAATCAGGCCCGCTTATTGTACTTGTTGCCACGTGTCCCTTACTTATAGGAATAAATGTGCTTTTCGGCTATCTTTTAAAAGCCCCGACATTACCCGGTAGAAAGGTGATGGATCAGATTGAGGGTTTTAAGATGTATCTTTCCGCAGTGGAAGGTGACCGTCTGAACCGTATGAATCCACCAGATAAAATACCGGAACTCTTTGAGAAATATTTGCCCTATGCACTGGCGTTGGACATAGAACAGCAATGGGCAGAACAGTTTACCGAAGTCTTCCAGAAGGCAGCAGGCGCGGGGACTGAGTATCCCCATGGAAGGTATTCACCGCGGTGGTACCATGGGTACTCCTGGAATTATTACTTCGCCCCCCGATTTACTACTTCTCTGGGAAAGTCATTTACCCACGCCATTTCATCATCATCACATCCCCCTGGCTCAAGTTCCGGCGGAGGCTGGTCTGGAGGAGGTGGTGGCGGTGGCCATTCAGGCGGTGGAGGTGGCGGGGGCGGAGGAGGAGGCTGGTAGGCACATCTTGTTTTAATTGCAGAGGAATTTTCATTTTATTCATGCGGGTTACCTGTTTGTAGTGACGACTTCAGTCGCTTTCTTGTTATGGACAATACGCAGGTATGACGACTGAAGTCGTCACTACAAACTTGAAAATTTTCAAAGGGGGTAAATTAACCATGATATTTTTGATCGTTGGAGGAGTACTTGTATTATTCGTCATTATCGTAATAAGTGTGTTCATTGGTTTTTATAATAAACTGGTAAAACTGAAGAATACCGTCAAGTCGGCGTGGTCAGATATTGATGTCCAATTGAAAAAGAGATACGACCTCGTGCCTCAACTTATTGAGACGGTAAAGGGGGCGTCAAATTATGAAAAATCTACCCTTGAAAATGTCATTAAGGCACGGGCAGGCGCTATGGGGGCAACTTCCCTCCCTGACAAAGCAAAGGCGGAACATGCATTTGGAGAATCACTGAGAGGTCTTATTGCACTCGCTGAGGCGTATCCAGAACTCAAGGCAAATGCCAATTATACGCTCCTTCAGGGACAATTAAAGGATTTGGAAGACACTATTGAATGTGCACGGCGATATTACAATGCGGTAACCCGTGATTTTAATATCTGCATTGAATCATTTCCGTCAAACATCATTGCATCGTGGTTCAGGTTTGAACAAGGAACGATGTTTGGCTTAGAATCTCCGGAGACAGAGAGAAGGCCGGTGAAAGTAGATTTTTCGTAAGGGTTTACAAATATGGACATTTTGCATATAATTTAAAAAACATAAAAAATTTCACGCACCTTGAACCATGAATAAGTATCTCATGCAAGCCCTTGACAGGCTCTATTGTATTTTCAATAATCCTAAAATCCGTGCTTCTCAAAAACACGACATCGGTGATTTTAGCCACCTGGTGAGAAAAGAGTACCTTGAAAATCCAGAATTGTTTTATAAAAAACCCGATAAAGTCCCGGATTTCTCACTCCACAGAGTTACTATGCTTGATGGCATTGAAGTTGTCGACGTTCATTTCCCCAGTCCTATCCAAACCGCACATGCAGAAAATAACACAGCCCATGGAATTTTTTTTAAGGCGCACAGGGCATTAGCCTCAATAATCCTGCTCCACGGCTGGGGAAGAAATAATCTCTGGAAAGAAAGAGAGATTGCCACAACCATAGCAAAAAACAATATCAACTGTTTCATCTTAAAACTTCCTTTTCATATGGAGAGGACACCGACAGGCGCCTGGAGCGGTGAATACTCCATTACCGGAGACATACTGCGGACGGTTGAAGGAACGCGTCAACTGGTGATTGAAGTCATGATGGTCGCATCCTGGCTGAGGAAGTATGCAGAAAAGGTGGTGATATCGGGCATCAGCCTGGGCGGGATGATGGCGCACCTGGCAATGGCGGTGGAACCTTTTGACGCCGGGATTACGATTTTAGCGGGCGGCAACAATGCCGGGATTATCTGGGATGGTATTGCGACGAAGAGGGTAAGAGATAATATTATAAAAGCTGGCTTTGCCCGGGAAGAGACAAGCCATATTTACCAGATCATCAATCCCACTGTCCTGGCAAGGCACAACAAGACAAAGAACTTGTTCATGATTAATGGTCTCTATGATGAGATAATGCCTCGCCGGTATACAATAGAACTGTGGGAAGCGCTCGGCAGGCCAAAGATAAAGTGGTATCCGTGTGCCCACATGAGCGTGGTATTCTTTCTGAAAAAGGTTGTAAAAGATATGATACAGTTTGTTCACGAAGAATTGAAGAAGTAGTCGCAGGTATTGAAAGGAAATCACAGATGAAGGCGATGGTATTGAATAGGATATGTAATTTTGCAGAAAACAAGAATCCTCTTGAACGGGTAAATTTGCCAGAACCAACTCCGGGGGAAAATGAAATCCTTGAAAACAATTTTTTTCGTCATTTGAAATACACAAATGCCTTGTTTGTTGGGTTGCAACTATGCTGCGCTATGCGCTCGTAATATTAAATGGTCTATGTATTTTGTTCGGAGGATGCGCTACTTCCATCAAGAAATTACCTGTGTATAAAGGAGTGCCAGATACATTTCATCCAAGCGAACAGGGACAAAAAGTTATTCACGTCCAATATCTTGGGGTTGGCGGATATTTGTTCCGTTACGGCAACAACGCCCTGATGACCGCTCCCTCGATTACCAATCCGAGCCTGCTCAAAATAGCAACATTTACATGCTTAAAAGCAGATGAAGTGCTTATAGATCGTCTATTACCAGAGGTCGAAGATGTAGAAATAATATTGGTAGGACATTCCCATTATGATCACCTGCTGGATGTGCCTTACATAATGGAAAAACACGCGAAGAATTCTGTTGTCTATGGTTCTCAAACCATGGAACACATCCTGGCTGCAGCGGTGGATAAAACCCGTATTGTAAATATAGATAAATATGCTGCAAAGGGTAAGGTACCCGGACAATGGATATATAACAAAGATCGGACCATACGCTTTATGGCTATCGAGTCTGAGCATGCGCCACATTTTGCGGGCATGAAGTTATTGCCAAAAGGACATTACGATAAGGATATCAAATATCTTCCTCGCACGGTATTTGGTTGGGTAGAAGGCCGGACTTACGCCTATCTTATTGACTTTCTCGATGAAACAGGAGATATTGAATTTCGCATACACTATCAGGATACGGCAAGCACACCCCCGATCGGTTTCCCCCCAGATTTACCAATCAATGAGCAGCAACGAGTAGATTTAGCAATCCTTTGTGTGGCATCCTTTAATCAAGTGAATAACTATCCCGAAGGGATTATCAAGAATATTCAGCCGAAAAATATCATTTTGGGTCATTGGGAAGACTTTTTTAGAAATCAGAAAAGGCCCGTGAGGGCTTTGCGGACTACAAATGTGGGGGTATTTATCAAACGTTTAGAATCTGTTATGCCAACAGATACACAATGGTTCATGCCGCTGCCCTTTGCGCATATGCACTTTCCGCTTGAAAAAATTGAATAAACATGTTTCAGTAGATGCAACATTATCCAAAAATATTTTACATTCCCAAATAGAAATGATACAGGAACAAAAAATATATAACCCCATAAGACACCAAACCATAGTCTCCATTGTCACACCTTTAGGCGAGGGAGGTATCGGTAAGATTGTGGTGTCAGGGCCGGATGCCTTGCATATTGTTAATGGAATGTTTCGGGGGAAGGGAATTACGGACATCCTGAATGCTGTGAGCCAAAGGCTTTATTATGGACATATCCAGGATAAAGGTCACATCATTGATGAGGTTATTGTCAGTATAATAAAACAGCAGGACAGCTTTACGGGTGAAGATGTTGTTGAAATCAATTGCCACGGCGGTATCCGCGTAGTGATGAGGATTTATGGATGTTTACAATCATCAGGGGCGGAAGGTGTTGCATGGGATTCGTTACTATTGCAGTCCGTTGAAAACAAAAGATTGGATTGTATTCAGAAGGAGGCGCTTCAGGAAGTTGTCAATGCACGGACAAAATTGGCGGCAAAGGTATTACTCGATCAATACAGAGGGGCATTGTCGGGCGCAATCAAACAGGGGTTGGAAGTAATTGGAAAAATAAGACGTTCCTATCACCCCCACCCTAACCCTCCCCCATCAAGGGGGAGGGAAGCTTTACCTTCTCCAATAACGAGTGAGAAGGCGTCTGGCGAGTTGCCACCGCCCCATCCTTTGAGCGGTAAGGAACCCGATAATTCATCACGACATACATGCCCTTCCCCGTGTGAGAGGGGGTTAGGGGGTGGGGAAAATGACCCGCGCCATAGCAATGGCGTATCAGTTCCTACCCTGGCAAGCATTATTGGTAGTTTGCTGGAATCTGCCTCTTTTGGCATGGCATTGACCACACCGCAACCACTGGTGATCCTGGGCAAGCCCAATGTGGGTAAATCGACGATTATCAATGCCATTCTTGGTGAAGAGCGGATGCTGGTACACCACGAGCCTGGAACTACCAGGGATTATGTGAGCGAATATATTTCCGTTGAGGGCATTCCTTTTGAGATTGTAGACACAGCAGGTATACGACATACGAGCGATGTGCTGGAGGTCATGAGTATTGAAATGACGCAGGAGCAACTGCAACGCGCCAGTAAGGTGATGGTTGTATTTGATAACGCCAGACCATTTGATGCAGAAGATGAAAGGATTGCAGACGCCGTCCATTCATGGTTGGCCATGAATAAATCTGAAAACGCACAACAAAAAACAAGTGTGAGCAAGGTTATACCCGTGGTTAATAAATGTGACCTGCCGGCACGCTTAGAAAGGGCAAGGATCGAAGCAGAATTTGGGCAGTCTCTCTGCCTTATTTCCGCCCGGAACAAAGAAGGGTTTGAGGAATTAAACAGAAGGCTCGTTCGGGAATTTGATACTGTCTACAAACCCATGAAACCCGTAATATTTAATAAAAGACAGGTTGTTTTACTGTCAAAGGCCGGTAGTTTGCTCAAGCAAATACCGGATCATTTTATTGCAGAGAAAACACTACACATAATGGGAGAAGTAGAAAGCATTTTGAGGGCATGTTTGCATAGCGCACATCCCTAACCCGAACGAGTCGGAAGAGACCGTAGTGGCAAGGCGCGCCTTGCCACTACAGAAGGCTTTTTGTGGGCATGTTTGCATGGCGCACACCCCGAACCCGACCGAGTCGGACGAGACCGTAGGGGCACGGCCCGCCTTGCCACTACAGAGAATATCTTTGTTAAAAATGTCAAAATATTTTTTGTAAGATATTAAGCTGTTCTTCAGTGGTGAATTTCCAAAACGTTCTGTTCCTTGAGTAATGGCCAGTGCAATGCTTCGCGCAGTTTGACATAGTTCTCAGCGCAACGCCGGGCGAGATTTCTTACCCTTGCTATATAACCGGTACGCTGGGTAACTCCGATAGCGCCACGTGCATCGAGCATGTTGAAGGCATGCGAACATTTTAAAACGTAATCGTACGCGGGCAATACCAGCTCTTCTTTTAAAAGTTTCTGGCATTCCCTCTCGTACATATCGAAAAGTTGAAAGAACATGGCAGTATCTGCCACTTTAAAGTTATAGGTGGAGAATTGAACCTCGTCCTGTTTGTGGATATCACCATAGGTGTAGCCTTTAACCCATTCGAGGTCATAGACCGATTCTTTTTTCTGGATGAACATGGCGATGCGTTCAAGTCCATAGGTGAGTTCTAACGTAATGGGTTCAAGCTCAAAACCGCCGACTTGCTGAAAATAGGTAAATTGCGTCACTTCCATTCCATCCAGCCAAACCTCCCAGCCGAGTCCCGTTGCGCCCAGGGTCGGGGATTCCCAGTCGTCCTCGACAAACCGTACATCGTGTTTTACAAGGTCTATTCCCAGATTTCTCAGGCTATTTAAATAAATTTCCTGCGAATCATCGGGGGCAGGTTTTACAATAACCTGGAATTGATAGTAATGTTGCAATCGGTTGGGGTTTTCTCCGTATCTGCCGTCAGTGGGCCGTCGGGACGGCTCGACATAGGCGCACTTCCAGGGTTCCGGTCCTAATGCCTTGAGGAATGTTGCCGGATTAAAAGTGCCTGCCCCCTTTTCCATATCGTAGGGTTGCCAGAGTACACAGCCATAATCAGCCCAATAACTTTGTAATTTTAGTATAATTTCCTGAAACGTCATAGACTCCTATCCTCATCAGAAAGGTTAGAAAAAAATGTACGGAGAAAGGAAAAAAAGGGAATGGAGGAAATAATAAAATGTTGCGGATATTTATTTCTTTTTCCCCTGTTCTCCTTAGCCTGGATACCTTTTAATTTTGGTGGAGTTTATCACGATGTGTGTGATGTGTCAAGCGGGAACTCCGCTAAAATTCTTCGATTTTCACTGATTATAGGCTAAATTTCTGGTAATATTGACATTTTATTTTTTATTTGTTATTTTTGAGAATTTAGGGTTAAAAACAGGTATGGTAGGAGCCGCCTCCCTGCGGCAATTGGCAATCCAAGGCACATTTGAATTTCAGGTTGACAATAGGGGTTGTACCCTACCATGGAAACTTTGAACGTTTTTTAAGGAGGTATGTATGGCCGAAACAGTGAAGCATGAAGAAAGTTTTGAATTTCAGGCGGAAATAAAAAAGCTCCTGGATATTCTTTCTCATTCGCTGTATACACACAAGGAGGTCTTTTTACGGGAGCTTATTTCAAACGCATCTGATGCATTGACCAAGATGAGATTTCATTCCCTTGCAAACCATGATTATGAAGGAAAAGACCTGCCGCTGGAAATTAAAATTGATGTTGATGAAAAGAACAAAATCCTGACGGTCAGCGACTCCGGTATTGGAATGACAAAGGACGAAGTTGTCCAGAATATCGGCACCATTGCAAAGTCTGGTTCTCTTGAATTTATAAAAAACCTCTCCGAGCAGGCAAAAAAGGACTCGAACATCATTGGCCAATTCGGTGTGGGATTCTACGCTGTATTCATGGTGGCCGACGAGGTCAGAATCAGAACAAAGTCACATAAAAAGGATGAACCAGCTTTTGAATGGCGTTCTGATGGTTCCGGAAAATATTTTTTGCATCCCGTAGAAAAGGAAAGCCGCGGAACGGATATTGTTATACATCTCAAGGATGAGGAGAAGGAATATACCGATAAATCACGTATCCAGGAGATTATTAAAAAATACTCAAACTTTGTAAGCTTTCCCATTATGGTCGGTGGTGAAAGGGCAAACCAGATTTCCGCCGTCTGGAAAGAGCCAAAAAAGAATGTTTCAGATGAGCAGTACACCGAATTTTATAAATTTATCTCAAACACCGAAGAGACACCTCTTTTCCGCTTACATACCTCGGCAGAGGCGCCAATTCAGTTTTATAGTATTCTGTATTGTCCTGCGACAAATCATGAAATCTACGGCTTTAAAAAATTAGACCATGGTGTCCAGTTGTACTCCAATAAAATCTTAATTCAGGCAGACTGTAAGCTGCTCTTGCCGGAATATATGCGGTTTATCAGGGGGGTAGTTGATTCGGCGGACATTCCGCTCAATATATCGAGAGAGACTTTTCAGGATAACAGGATCGTCCATAAAATCAAGAGTATCCTGGTGAAACAAATCCTTACACTTTTACAGGATACCGCAAAGAATGAGAAGGAGAAGTACGAAACATTCTGGAGGCAATTTGGGCGAATTTTTAAGGAAGGCCTGCATTTCGATTTTGAGAATCGGGATACCCTTGCCCAATTGATGCGTTTTAATTCGTCTACATGCGCTGATGCCGATGGGTTGACTTCCCTCAAGGAATATGTTGACAGGATGAAGCCTGAACAAAAGGAAATTTACTACATTACTGCGGTAAACCGTGAGACAATGGAAAAAAGCCCTTATTTGGAGATATTCCGAAAAAAAGGAATTGAAGTGCTCTATCTTATCGATCCTCACGATGAGTTCCTCCTTACGAGTCTTATTGAATTTGAAAAGAAGCCCATCCGCTCTTCCGATCAGGCAAATCTTGATTTGCTTAAGGATGTGGATAAAGAGATTGTAGATACATCGTCTGAACCCCAAAATTACGATGATATGTTTAAACACCTCCTGAAGACAGTCAGGGTTGTTCTTGCAGACAAGATTATTGATGCACGGGAATCACACAGGTTGAGCGATAGTCCGTGCTGTCTGGTAAACCCCGACGGTGTGCCCAGTGTTCATGTGCAAAAATTGATACAGATGATGGATAAGGATTACCGGATATCCAAAAAGATCATGGAGATTAACAGAAAACACCGCATGGTTCAGAATCTTGCACGCATGAACGAGAATCCCGGTTTACAACAACTCGTTGAAAAAATTGTAATGCAGTTATTTGAAAATGCATCCATGCAGGATGGGGTAATTTATGACCCCATAGGAATTTTCATTTTTTTATGCGGATTTGCTGTCATGTAGAGACAAGGCAGCGCCTTGTCTCTACATGAGTAATTAAAATTCAGTAATTCCCTTACACGTAAAAACAAAAAAGCCATGAGATGTAAAATCTCATGGCTTTTTTGTTTGTAAAACTGACCCCATGGGGATTTGAACCCCAGTTCACAGATCGAAAATCTGTTGTCCTAGACCAGGCTAGACGATGGGGCCATTTTCTTAAAGAAAATGGTGAGGGCAGATGGACTCGAACCATCGACAGCCGCCTTAAAAGGGCGGTGCTCTACCAACTGAGCTATACCCCCAATATGCCTTTTTTATGAAAATTTAACGATAAACAAATAAAAAATATTATAAATCTTTTCGGCTTTGCAGTAAAGAATCCAAAGACCTTTATACCTTCAAGATTTCTTCCGTCTTTTTCTTGATTAACTCGCCAACCTTACCTTCGTATTCATGAATAATCTTGTTTATGTCGTCCTTGGTACGTTTGGCGTCATCTTCTGTCATGATATCATCTTTTTCTTCTTTATCGGCCAGCTTATTTGCTTCATGCCGTATATTCCGTAACGAAACCTTTGCAGATTCTCCAAATTCCTTAACGTGTACCGAAAGTTTTTTTCGCCTCTCTTCAGTAAGCGGAGGTATCACAATACGCAACGACTTGCCGTCAACCGAAGGGGTAAGCCCTATATCAGATTGTAATATGGCCTTCTCAATGTTTGAAACGGTAGATACATCATAAGGTTTTATCAATATCGATAACGCATCAGGCGTTGATATAATAGCCAACTGTTTTAAGGGTGTCATAGTTCCATAACAATCAACTTTGATATTTTCTACCAGACCTGTGCTTGCCCTGCCGGTTCTCAACCCTTTTAATTCATCCTGCAGGTGTATAATAATTTTTTCCATCTTATTTCTGGTATCTTTACATATTGCGTCTTTTGCCATATTCGTTATTCTCCGATATATGTCCCAACCTGCTCGCCCATGATTGCCTTCTGGATATTTTCACGAATATTCATATTGAATACGATGATTGGTAATTTGTTTTCCATGCTTAAAGAGACCGCCGTCATATCCATTACGCCCAAACGATGCGTTAAAACCTCTATGTAGCTCAGTTTCTTGTGGAGTTTGGCAGAAGCGTTTTTCTTCGGATCGTCCGTATAAACGCCGTCAACCCCAGTTGCCTTTAACAGAACATCAGCACTAATTTCAATTGCGCGTAAAGCGCCGGCGGTATCAGTTGTAAAATAAGGATTTCCCGTTCCGCCTGTAAAAATAATAACCTCTTTTTCTTTTAGATAACTCAGACAATTCTGTATAATAAAAGGCTCTGTAAAGTTTTTTATCTCTACGGCGCTCATCACGTGGGATTTAACATTTAACTCTTCCAGAATATCCTGTAAGAGTAACCCATTAATTGCTGTGGCAATCATTCCTGCCTGATCTGCCTTTATCCTCGACTTTCCTACCTTGCCAAGTCTTGCGCCTCGGAGGATATTACCGCCGCCTACGACAATCGCCAGTTCAACTCCCCATGCAGAAATTTTTTGAATTTCACTGGCTAATACTATAAATTGCTCTGTATCAATACCACGCCCCTGCTTGTCTCCAAAACTTTCTCCACTTATTTTGAGCAATACACGCTTGTATTTAATTTGCCTTTCCATGAGCAGAGACGGACGTAATGTTTTTTCGATTCGCTAGCATTCGCCAACTTCAAACCGAGCAAAACGGCCTATTTTTATATTTTCCCCTATTTTTGCGATATTTGCAATTAATAAATCATTGATTATAACATTACCATCTTTTATGAACGGCTGTTCTAAAAGGCATCTTTCTTTATAAAAACTTTCAAGTTTCCCGGCGATAATTTTTTCGGCAATGTTTGATGGCTTACCCTTTGCCTCTTCCATAAATATCTTTTTCTGCTCTTCAATAACATGCGCGGGGATATCTTCTCTTTTTACAGCCACAGGTTTTGTAGCAGCTATCTGCATACAAATGTCCTTTAAAAACTGCTGGAAGACCTCATTGCGCGCTACGAAATCTGTTTCGCAATTCATCTCGACCATTACACCCAATTTCCCGTTGGTGTGGATGTATGTTCCAATCCTGCCTTCCGCAGTTGTCCTCTGTTCTTTTTTAGCAGCCTTCGCAATCCCCTTTTTTTTGATAATCTCCAGGGCCTTTTCAAAGTCGCCTTTAACTTCATCCAGGGCATTTTTGCACTCTAAAAAGCCTGCGCCTGTCTGATCTCGTAATTTTGTTATACTTGATAAATCCGCCATTAACTTCCTCCGTACCCTTATAGAATAAGACACCCGTCATTATGCAACAAACCAGGAAACCCAAGAAATGAAAATTCTGAGAAATGTTCCCGAATTGGAGTAACGAGATTTGTGATGTATATCGTTATGGTCTTCTATAGAAAAAGAAAGGATTTTTCAAACTTCTTTTCCCTTGTTAAACCTTTGCCACAGTGGTCGAGAGTTCTTTGCCAGCAATCACAGCATCTGCCGTTCTTGTCAGGAAAAGATTGATTGACCGAATGGCATCGTCATTTCCCGGAACACAAATATCTATCTTGTCAGGATCACAATCAGTATCTGCAAGGCATACGGTTGCAATACCCAGCTTTTTTGCCTCGCTGATGGCATTGTGTTCATGCTTTGGGTCAACGACTACGAGCGCCCCTGGAAGAGAAGCCATATTCCGGATACCTTCCAGATTTCCAAGAATCTTTTTCCTTTCGCGGTTAAGAGAAGAGATTGCCTTTTTGCTAAACTGATTGATGTTCCCCGTTTTTTCCAGGTCTTCTAATTCTTCAAGGCGTTCCAATCGCTTCCGAATGGTATCGAAATTTGTTAACGTGCCGCCCAACCATCTTTCGCTCACGTAGTGCATCCCACAACGTTGGGCTTCTCGTATAACGATATCACGCGCCTGCCATTTTGTGCCTACAAACAGCACATCTTTGTTTGTCTGGACAAGATTCGTTAAAAATTTACGCGCTGTGATCAACCCCTTTACCGTTTCGCGTAAATTGATAATATGAATTAAATTCCTTTTACCAAAGATAAAAGGTTTCATTTTTGGGTTCCACCTGCTTGTCCGATGTCCAAAATGAAATCCTGCATCAACCAATTCCTGAATGCTTACTATAGACAAATATACTCCTCTCCTCTATAAAATAGACCAAAAATGGATAAAGAAAACTGTTTCAAAAGTTTGAAATTATATTAATTATGGACAAAATGTCAAGTATATTTTGAAATTAACCTTTTTTTGATGGTTTCTTTCTAAAGCGTCCGATGCGTAAATACACACCAATATTGGCCGTGTTTTCTAAATAGGGCTTAATTTTACCTTCAGCGGAAGTAAGGATGGTGGTTACACCGGGACCATGTCCTGCGGTTACACAGTTACTGTGGACAATTACCCCTATAGTTACTGCCCCCGTTCTATAAATTCTTCCAAAGGTGTGATCTGCATCCATAATCGCTACAATATCACCAAAACGCAACGTTTGCAAATTGTGTTTTTCTACTATATGTTTATCAAAGAGTTGAATGTCATAATCTCCACGATAGCAGTGTTGGGAACCCAGCCCTGACCCCATAATAGCGGCAGGTATCATATGGGTTACCGGGAGATGCAATTCGTCTTTTGTTTTATCCTCACGAATGGGCAATGCGTTAAGAAGACGGGGGGACATATTGACAGGTTTAATGTGTGGATATTTTGGGAAGAACAGCCCGACACCAACACCCCGAATAAGTATTTTATCACCGATGGCAAGCTTTTCTAATGTCTTATCCTCAAAATCAACCAGTACGTTTTCAATACCACCATGTTTGCCGGTCACAATACCGTTATCACCTTTTGCATCGCCTGATATAACCTTTGCAACGTTCCCAATGCAGGAGAGCAGATTCAATGCCCCGTTTTCTTCCCTGTCTTTGTTCTTCATGGAAACACAGGGCTCTACATGGTCTGCCGCCCACTGGATGGCGCTGTCACCCACTTTGATATTGTAAGTGATACCGCCTACGCCCGGAAGTATCGTTGGTTTTCCTTCAGGTGTTATACTATAAGGTTGAGAACCACTGAGCGGACTGGCAACCTCACCCACAACGGACATTTCTACAAGATTTTTTTCATTCGTTTCCATAATTTTTTATGCCTTAAGTGTAAAATAGCCGTAATAAAATCGGCATTGTCTAAGGTTCTTCCATCGCATAGCTGCGGTGTTTGACAACCTTTGCCTTGACAATATAAACGACTTCTTCTGCAATGTTTGTTGAATGGTCGGCAATTCTTTCCAAATGACGGGAGATCAGGATCAGGTGAACGGCGCGTGTTATATTACCCGGGTCTTGCATCATATAGGTCAAAAGCTCACGAAATATCTGGTCATTTAAAGCATCTACCGTGGAATCACGTTCATACACTGACCGTGCCAGCTCTGTATCCCGGTTTACAAAGGCATCAATACTGTCCTTGACCATCGTCTGGGTAATTGTTGCCATCCTCGGTATGTCGATGAGCGGTTTTAGCTGTGGTTCCTGATTCAGGGGGAGCACACGTTCTGCGATATTCACCGCCAGATCACCCATGCGCTCCAGATTATTGATAATCTTAATGGCTGATGTGATAAACCGGAGGTCCATGGCCATGGGTTGTCGCAATGCAAGTAAATCAACGCACTGTTTGTCAATTTCCAATTCCAGGGCGTCTACCTTATCATCGCTATCTACAACCTGACGAGCAAGCTCGCTGTTCCGCTCCATCAATGATTTTATGGCATTGGCGATGGCCGTTTCCACCATGGATGCCATTTGAATAAGATTTTTTCTGAGCGCCCCTAATTGTTGATCAAAATGTCTTTCCATAAGAACTATAATATCCCTGTGAACCCGCAGAACACAGAACTATTCATTCATACGTGTCCCTTATTGCTTGCCGACCCAAAGATTGAATACGATCGAAACTCATACTCTTCAGTAATTTCTGTGTCTCTGTGGTTATTTTATTGAAAATAATTATCCGAATCGTCCCGTAATATAATCTTCCGTAACCTTCTTTTCCGGATTAGTAAATAACTCAGTAGTTATATTATACTCGATTAACTGGCCATTCAACAAAAATCCTGTGTAATCAGAGACACGCGCAGCCTGCTGCATGTTGTGGGTAACGATGACGATTGTATAATATTTTTTCAGGTCTTCAATGAGTTCCTCAATCCTTGCCGTTGCTGTGGGATCCAGCGCCGAGCATGGTTCGTCCATCAATAAGACCTCGGGGTCAACCGCCAGCGCACGCGCAATGCACAACCGTTGCTGCTGCCCCCCTGAGAGTCCAATTGCGCTCTGGCTCAACCTATCCTTGACCTCGTTCCACAAGGCAGATTTTGTTAAACTGTATTGCATAATTTCATCCAATTTCTTCTTATCATTCACCCCATAGAGTCGTGGCCCAAAGACGACATTGTCATAAATGGATATAGGAAACGGGTTAGGTCTTTGAAATACCATACCAACGCGTCGTCTCAGGTCAACAAGGTCAATGTCACGATCATATACGTTTTTATTATCGAGTAATACCCTGCCATCAACCCGTATATCATTGTTAATTTCGGAGATACGATTGATTGATTTAATCAGGGTCGATTTTCCACAGCCTGAGGGTCCGATGATGGCGGTGACCTTACGATCAAAAAATTCCATAGAGACATCGGTGATGGACTTGTATCCCCCGTAATAAAAGGTCAGATTTTCCAACCGTACCTTTGCCTTTTCTGGTTCTTGTGGTTTTGGTTCTGCCTTCGTCATGATTGTTTTGATCGCTTTCTGAAATAAATTAGGCTTTCGGCTACTTTTTATCTGTAAAGCGACGAGGCTCGTCGTTCTACAAGCACAGCTTTGAAATTTCTATACTTTAAACAGGATAACGTCAGAAGATTTTGCGCCAATTACGACATCATCTCCAATTTTTAAGTTCATTTGGCAAACATCTTCGTTATCAATCAGGGTCTTGAAGTACTGATTTTCGTGCATGACCGTAACGGCAGCCATGATGGAATCGGATTCTATATCTACCACCTTCCCAACCACTTGAATACGGGTGCTTAATCTTTTTCCCATAAATATTTCTTCCGGTGTTCCCTGTTTAACCACCCCACCCGATTCCAGCATGATCACATAGTCAGCCAGTTTGTATACCTCTGTCACATCATGCGTCACATAGAGCGTGGTTATTCGAAGCTGTTTTATGATCCGTTTTAAATCCTCCTGTAATTGTCTGCGTGTTTCCCAATCCAGCGCCGAAAGCGGTTCATCCAGGAGTAAGAGATCTGGTTCCCTGGCCAAGGCGCGGATCAGGGCAACCCTCTGCTTTTGCCCTCCGGACAATTGAGCAGGATAGTAACGTTCGTATCCGGATAACCCTACCAGGGACAAAAGATCTTTTGCTTCTTTCAATCTCTTTTTTTCTTTTATTCCATACGTTACGTTTCTTTCCACCGTTAAATGGGGAAATAAGGCAAAGTCCTGGAATACAAAGCCTACGGAACGTTGCTGGGGGAGGATGTTAATTGCTTTTGACTCATCATACCACACTTCTTCTCCCTTATGGATTATTCCACCATCAGCCCTTTCCAAACCGGAAATCAGTCGCAGTATACTCGACTTTCCCGCCCCAGAAGGACCAAATAGGGCTGTTACTTTTTCATGCGGGATTTCAAAGTTTACCTTTAGTCTAAACTCCTTCCATGTTTTCTCAATACAAATTTTTAACAAAACAAGACCTCCATTGTACAAGTATAATGGTTATTGTGGCTGACAACAAAAATGAATCATCCGATTTTCCCTCGTTTACTTTTTCTTCAAATTGAGATCATGAGATTGTGCGTGCGGAATATTCCTAGAACATACGCATAAAAAAACGTCTATTTATAAAATAAACTATTGCGAGTATTACAAATGAAAATGCCAGCAAAATGGCCGCATAGATATTCGCAGTTCCGTAATTCAGCGCCTGTACCTCGTCATAGATAGCCACCGATGCAACCCTGGTAATTCCCGGAATATTCCCTCCGATCATAAGGACAACCCCAAATTCACCAACGCAGTGTGCAAAAGAAAGTATGCAGCCTGTTATAACACCTTGCAGAGAGAGTGGGAAAATAATGAAAAGGAAAGTATATAATTTAGACCTGCCCAGACTCCAGGAAGCCTCAAGTAATTTTTTCTCTACGCCGGTAAAAGCCAATTGGAATGGCCGTATTGCAAAGGGCAGGTTATAGATGAATGAACCCACAACAAGTCCTTGAAAGGAGAAGGCAAGCGTCCTGTTAAAAATACCTTCGTACCAACGCCCAACAAAACTATTTCCCCCAATGGCCATAAGAAGGTAAAAGCCCAAAACCGTTGGTGGAAGGACGAGCGGCAAAGCTGTTATGGATTCCACAATAAACTTCAATCGTAGCTTTGAAAAAGCGAGCCAATAGGCAAAAGGGATACCTATGACAAATAGTAAAAGCGTTACAATGGCAGAAAGCTTTAAGGTTAAGAGGAAAGGAGCCGTAAAACTCATTAAAAATAGTCCTGTAGTTTAAAAGATGTGGTTTCTATGCGTCTGTACTCCATGAATATCCTATATAATAACAGTTAGTTTGCAAGTAGTTAACATAATTTTTTCTGTCATGTATTTTATTTCGCAGTTTCTGCGGAGTGTTTGGTAATTACCGATACAATTTCGGCACCTCCCGGCAATTCTATATCTACTTCCGTATCCACCATACCATGCTTTACCTCTTTGACCTTACCTTTTAAAATATTACGAGCGCTGATCTTCACGCCTTGCTCCTTTCTTGCAGAGACGGTTCCAGATCACTAATCTTCATGATAAAATTATGATATCTGGGTATCAAGGGGAAACCGTTCCCCATTCATAAGTAAATTGCCTATCTTTTCATTGTAAATATTATTAATCTATTTTGGGAGTGAATAGCCGTATCTGGAAAACACTTTTTCTCCTTTTTTCCCTTGCACAAATTCCAGGAATTTCCTGACACCCGGCTTATCCTTGCCTCTTTGCAAGATAGCATAGGCTTGTCCAAGTTTGTTGTACGATTCGGCAGGGACAATCCAATAGTCTCCATCGTTTTCCATTTTTGGTGAAATTGCCTGAGATAGGGCAATAATTCCTACGTCGGCTGCGCCTGACTGGACGAATTGCGCCGTTTGCGAGATATTTTCCCCGAAGACCAGTTTATCCTGAACCTTGTCCCACAATCCATAATATCGAAGCGCTTCCTCTGCCGCCATACCATAAGGTGCAAGTTTTTGATTCGCGATAGCCACTTTTTTTACTTTTGGTTCTACAACGATATGCAAACCCTTTCGTGGATTTAGTGAAGAATTCTTTGGTATCCAGACCACAATACTTCCAAAGGCGTAAATCTTACTCTCCCCTTTTACCGCCAAACCTTCCTCCTCCAGACGCGCAGGATAAGTTGTATCGGCAGAGAAAAAAATATCGAAAGGCGCCCCCTGTTTAATCTGGGCAAAAAAATTACCGGAAGAACCATACGATACCTCCACACTGGTGGCGGGATATGTTTTCTTAAAGCCTTTGCAAATTTCGTCCATAGCAGGATTCAAGTTGGCCGCTGCTGCAATAAGGATTTTTTCATCTGCACGGACAGTATTGTGAAATGCTACCAATAAAAATAGTAACCACGTTGCACATGCAATCGGGATAAATTTAAAAACCAATCTTTTAGACCTTCTCAAATTCATCATGTCCTCCTCTAAAATATCATTTGATATTGTAATCTGATTCTGTTTTCATTTTTATCAAACCCTGTGGTATCTGTTACAAAGTGGCCCATGTCAGCCTGTATCTTTGAACGATGGCCATTAAGGTAATAATTGATACCGCCCGTATACTCCCGCTGAATATCATTCGGCATATCATTATTAGGATCAAGCACAGAATAACGGGTTGCAATTTCCACTTTTTTCGGTAATATAAAGTAACCTGCCTGAGTGTAAAAACCGTCTGAATGTATGGTATCGCCACCGGTAATGGGCTCGGAATCTTTCGATTTCATGTAACCTTCACTATCCCACGTGAATCCTTTGTACCTTACACCGAAATCAACCGATCCAACAATTATGTTGGAATCTGGCACCTTTGCGTCCTTCTCTTTTCCACCATAGACTATCGAAGCACCCATCGTGGCCTTAAATGTTTCTGTATATTTCAGGTCGGTTTCATCATAATAATCATAGATTCCAAAAGGATTGTATCGCGCGCTCATGACATACATAAGCTCATTGTCGGTGTTTACGTCACCTGCCGGACTCTTACCTGCGCCACGAAACACGGCTATGTGGTATTCTGCGTGACCTTCAAAGGGTAACCCATAAATATCCAAACTATAATCACGGTCCTGTTTGAAATTGTCACAGGCAATAGATCTGTCCTGGAGGAGGAGCTTAAAACCCGATGAATCCCACTGACGGTTGGCTGGAACTTTAAAATACCCTGTCTTTACATTGAGTTCGGGGATCGGCGTCCAGTAGACATAATAATCTCTCATATTGTATGTAAAGCTGTCTGCATCAAGTTCCACATAATAATTTATGTCCTTTCTATAAATATTACCGCCAAAGCACAATCTTGCCCTGCGCACATCAAGATCGGTTATATCCGATTCATCGAAGTCGTCATCCCTGTCTTTGTAAGTAAAGCGTGACTGAAATCGAAAACCAACATATAAGGAATATTTTCCGTCGCTTGTCTGAAATCCTATCGACGCCTTTTCCTTATCAGGCATATAGTAGCCATTAACAGGTTCATATTTGCCTGGTAGTCCTAATCCCAGTTTTTTTCTTGCATCATCCGATGCGAGGTAGTTTCCTACCTCTTGCTTTACATCTTGCTGTAGCTCTTGTTTAACCTCTTCTCTGATCTCTTCTTTTACAATTATCGCAGATTTTCCACTCTGAGCCTCGACACGGTTTTTCAATTCTTTGATTTGCTCTTGCTGCCTTAACGCTAACGTCTCCATTTGTTTCATCATTTTCTGCTGTACGAGAAACGCCTCTTCCATTTGATTTAGTTGCTTTTTTAAATCATCCCCCCCACCTTCAGATGCTTTCTTGTTCTGAACGGTATCCTGTGCAAATATATTCTGCGCCACACCATCGGCATAGAGAGCGCAGAATACCATAGCCGACATGAAACTATACTTAAACCAATTCCTTCTCACACACTCCTCCTTTCTTCATTGATATGTCATATTAGACATAACGAATATAAAATAAAAATATACTCTAAATTTTAAAATGTGCCTCCTTTCAAACAAAATACCCAAAAATAACTTATTCTCCACCATGCATGTATCCACAATCGCTTCAATGCTGGACTTCCTTTGATAATATTAATTCCGTTGATTTTACAATTGCCGTCACCTCATCACCCTCATGGATATTCATTTCCCCCAGAGAGATATTGGTAATAATGACATGGAGCATGTCACCCCGAGATTCCACAAATACCTTTGATAATACGTCACCCTTTACAATTTTTTTAACAATTCCCTTTGCTCTGTTCCGTGCACTGAGCATTCCATGGAATGCCTTTGCAAGCATAATATCCGTATTCTTGATGATCACAGAAATAGTATCACCCACCGAAAGACGCATATCATCACATGAAAACCTTGTGATGATGACGCTCAGCGATATGTCCTTCCACAAGATTTGCACACAGACATGTATTTGCCCTTGAGTTACGCTAACAATTTTTCCGCAAAGTCTGTTTGCTATTTACTATTACCATACAGTTTTTATATCAGTTCATTCTCTTTTTTTCTCCCCTCAGAACAGGGAACAGAAACGGTTTTTTCAGCCTGGTGGAAGGTACTGTGCCCAGGAGAATACATTAAGCTGTTTCGGAGGAGGAAACGTTTTTCTCAGGCCCCTGGCGAGAGGAGCGTGAACCGATACGAATTTGAAAATAAAGTACAGCGCATTTTACATGCATACTTTGTATCGTTATATCATTAATGATATAACGATGTCAATAAAATAAGAGAAATCTTTCTTGTGACCTCATAGCATGTTTTTAAAAAATCCTGGCACTGTGGATAATTCTGTAGTATTGCTCTGTAAAAACATCTTTTTTTGTAAGTTTTTCACAGTCCAAGGTACTTCTTATCAGGAGGTGAAGTTTGTTTATGAGGGAAAGATTGCTTCGCTCCGCTCGCAATGACCCCAGACGACTAAAGTCGTCACTACAAACGCTCGCAATGACAACGTGCTGTGTGCCATCAAAGAGCATAGTAAGTGTCATTGCGAGGGTCTTTTCCGAAGCAATCTCCCCCTTTTCATAAAGAAGAATTGGTTGCGGTGTAGCTGCGCTAGGCATTGCTGGGATTGTTTCGGGTAAATTTGCGCCAGCGTTTGTAAAGTGTTAAGACGGGATATCGATTGTGGTAAATGAAGTCCCTGTCGTTTTCATTCTTATTGCGGTGTGTTTTTTCTTTGATGATATATCCTAACCCAAACGAGTCGGAAAAGACCGTAGAGACAAGGCACTGCCTTATCTCTACATAAAATATTTTTGCTAAAAATGTCAAAATATTTTTTGTAAGCGCCTAATCCGAACGAGGCGGAAGAGCAGTAAAAGTTATGCACTGATTTACTTTTTTGGTAAAATAAAGCCGTAACGAGAGAGTATTTTTCTCCCTTGCTTTCCTCTCACAAAATCCAGGAATGCCTTGACACCGGGTTTGTCTTTACCTCTTTGCAATATCGTATAAACCTGTTCCAGCTTGTTAAATGATTCATCAGGAAGTATCCAATATTTTCCTTCATTTGCCATTTGTGGTGATATTGCCAGAGATAAGGCGATAATTCCTGCATCTGCGTTGCCCGTTTGAACAAACTGTGCAGTTTGCGATACGTTTTCACCAAAGACCAGCTTGTTTTGAATCTTATCCCATAATTCATAATATCGAAGCGCCTCTTCTGCCGCGCGCCCATACGGGGCATGTTGAGGATTTGCAATAGCCAGTTTTTTTATCTTGGGATTAAGAACAATAATGAGTCCCTTTTTGGGATTTAATGGTGAATTTTTGGACACCCATAATACCAACCTTCCACCAGCATACTCATGTCGTTGGCCTTTAACGGCAAAACCTTCTTCATCAAGGAGTTCCGGGTAAGAAGCGTTAGCAGAAAAAAATACATCAAAAGGAGCCCCCTGTTTAATTTGTGCATAAAAATTGCCCGAAGAACCGTATGACACGCTTGTATCAATAGCAGGATTAGCCTTTTTAAAGGCGCTACAGATTTCGTCCATGGCAAATTTTAAATCCGAGGCTGATGCAATCAGTATTTTTTCATTGGCATAAATATTATTGAAAAAACACGCTGTTAAAAATGTTAGACAGGCAATACCTGTTACAAAAAAGAAATTTACCATCTGTTTTTTAACTTTTTTCATAGCTAAAATTCCTTTGATAATATCAGTTCCGTTGATTTTACAATAGCCGTGACCTCATCGCCCTCACGAATATCCATTTCCCTTAATGAAGTATTGGTAATGAATGCGTGGAGCATATCTCCCTGTGATTCAACAAAAACCTTCGACAGCACATCTCCATTGATAATTTGTCTTACAACACCTTTTGCCTTGTTCCGAGCGCTCAGCATTCCGGAAAATGATTTTGCAAGCATGATGTCGGTACCCTTAATAAGCACATAAACGGTGTCGCCGGCTGAAAGGCGCATATCCTCGCACGATGCCCTCGTGATGATTACGCTCATGGGTATTTGCCTCCATAAGATCTGAACGTGGGCATGAATTTTTCCTGAATTTATATGGGTAATCGTTCCGCAGAGTTTGTTAGCCAAGTTCTGTTACCTTAAAATTTAACAAATTCACCCCACGGGGGAGTAGAGACGACCCGTCGGGTCGTCTCTACGAAAAGGGACAAATGTGTGTTTGTTTCCGCAGAAGTCATTTTTTATTCTCAAAAAAACGTTTAAACTCTTTTTCAACCAAAGCGGATACTTTATTGTTATATTTCCTGTATTTCGATATGAGTTCTTTTGCAGCCGGGGTAAGCACCGCCCCTCCCCCACCTTTTCCACCCGTAGTGACCTCCAATAATCTTACGCCCAGGACCTTCTCCGTAGCCTTAACCTTTCCCCATGCCGCGCGGTATGACATACCCAATTTTTTTGCCGCCGCATTTAAGGAACCAAGCTGATCCACTGCCTCAAGCAACATCTTGCGTCCTTCGGAAAAGGCAACCCCGCCACCTTGTTCAAACCATATCTTACATTTTACATTCATAATGCAAATCATTATGTCATGAATGATATATCGATGTCAATAAAATATAAAAAAAGTATTTCTTGCAGCTTCATGGAAGGCGTGGTATATCTTTTCTGAAGCTGATAAAATACCGCTTTATAACAGAATTGGTGGTGGGGAAAATTATACTATGGATAATATAAAGACAGAAAGAAAGCTTCATGTTTTTGAAAAATTTCTGACACTGTGGGTAATTCTTTGCATTGTTGCAGGGATTGTTTTGGGTAAATGTGCGCCAGCAGTTGCAAAGTATTTAGACGGGATAGCGATTACGGTAAATGAGGCTCCTGTAGTTTCTATTCCTATCGCTGTGTGCCTGTTCTTTATGATGTATCCTATTATGGTAAAGATTGATTTTGCAGAAGTATTAAAGGCAGGAAAATCAGTAAAACCTGTAAGTTTAACCCTTTTTGCCAACTGGGCAATTAAACCATTTACCATGTATGCTATAGCTTTATTTTTTCTGGGATATGTATTTATCCATTTTATAGGGCCGCATGCCTATGATTTTGTCAAACTTCCCCCCGGTGCAGATTGGGGAGTAGGTTCCAGACATGGCGCTGGTTTGGTCGTAATGCATCACAGCGGCAAGATGCTTCTCATACCGTTGTGGAGAAGTTACCTTGCGGGCTGTATCCTCCTGGGAGTTGCACCCTGCACGGCCATGGTGCTCGTTTGGGGTTATCTTGCACGAGGTAATGATGGACACACCCTTGTTATGGTGGCAATAAATTCTCTGTCTATGCTTGTTTTGTATGGACCACTTGGCGGGTTTTTACTCGGTGTTGGACGGCTGCCCGTACCGTGGCAGGCGTTGGTACTTTCCATTGCAATATATGTGGCGCTCCCTCTAATAGCGGGATATTTTTCAAGAAAATGGATAATACAATCAAAAGGCAGGGTATGGTTTAATAAAAAATTTTTACCGGTGCTTACCCCAGTTTCAATTATTGCCTTGCTTGTTACCCTTGTTTTGCTTTTTTCATTCAAGGGAGAAATTATCCTAACCAGACCGACTACCATCCTCTGGATAGCAATACCGTTATTTATTCAGACGAATCTTATTTTCTGGATCACGTATACCCTTGCTAAGGCATTTAAATTTACGTATGAGGATGCAGCCCCTTCGTCCATGATAGGCGCCAGCAATCATTTTGAAGTTGCAATTGCCACTTCTACAATGATTTTTGGGCTTGCTTCCGGCGCTTCACTTGCCACGGTCGTTGGTGTTTTGATAGAAGTACCCACCATGTTATTTTTGGTTTACCTTTGCAAAAAGACAAGAAACTGGTTTATTCCAGAACGCATGGCTTCGTAAAGTTAAAAATCCTGTAGAATTTTCTTTAAAACCAGACGGGCAAACTATTCCTCCATCTCAAATTGCCCTTCTTTATGTTTGTATTTAGGCTGGTCGAGTTCCTGCACCCGGCGGACATATTCTCCATCAGTAATCCTGGTGTACCAGTGTCCCGTTGCACGTGCCGTGTTTGTAATGGCAAGATAAAGTCCAATAATCAAGCCTGCGTAAAGTCCGTAGTGAATTTTTTTACTGTCACCCATAAGTTTCATATCCAGTGCCCCATTTACCGGACAGGCATTGACACAATCGTAGCAGGCCAGGCATTCATGGGTCAGGACATGTTTCTTCTTATCGACAAGGATGTACGATGGACATACCCTCGTGCATTTCCCACAATCAATGCACGTTGTCGTATCGCGTGTAATCCTCATCGGACTTACATAAGCCAGAATACCGAGCATTGCGCCATACGGGCAAAAATAACGGCACCAGTAGTTTTTATTGACAAGAGAAATGAGGAGAAACGATAAAACTACCGCTAATCCCACGCCTGACAAATTAAGAAAAAATTTCAACATCTTGACGTCTGCGACCCGAATAAAAGGGGCGCGGTTATAGATATCTTCCAGGAGTGCAATAGGCATCTTTAAGATAATCATATAAATGAAAAATGCCAGAATAACGTATTTCCATGCCCGGGCAATTTTGTCATTGACGCCGTCTGACCAGTATTTCCGGGGAGCGACAAAGGGAAGCACCATCGCCAGTACATACGCAGGGGTCAGATATCTGAAAATGGGCAGTTGAAACGACTTCATGGTTATTACTTCCAGGATCAGGAGCGCAATAATGGGCGTGAATACAAGACTTAATCCCGCCGCTAACCGTGTAGGTATGTTTCTTATTAAATGAGAGGCCTTTTGGGGAAGTTTCTTTAAAAACCAGTCGCCAAAACGCCATTCCCACTCAGAAATAGCTCCAATAGGACAAATCCATCCGCAGAAACCCCTCCTCAAAAAGATGGCGGTAAGGAGCAATGTCCCAAAGATAACGAAGGCTGCTGGATGGATGGTGTTTATTTTCCCTGTGCCAAAAAAGTACTTTGTCCCCATAAGGGCGCTGATGGGCAGGAATGATTCCACTCCGGGCGGTCTCGGCAGATAAAATCCCGTTCCGCCCGCTTCGCAATATTTAACAAAGGTATAGAATTGCCAGCCAATCACGAGCACTACGATAAAGAATGCAATTTGTACAGACCATCGCACCTTCTGTGAATTAAAAAAAGGCTTTTTCTTTTTAACAGCCTTTTTGACCGCCACCTTTTCATGTTCTCGGTAAAATTCCTTATTAGGCGTAGATGTAAAACGCTGATGCTTTACTTCTTCCAAGAAACCGACCTCCCTTATTTTGTATTTTGGTACAAAAATAACCGGGAAAAAACATTTAAATTTTTTCCTGAAATATTTTTAATTGAGATAAATATTCTTTTTCGATGGTTAACATTCTCAATAGAACTCTCTCTATGACAAAGAAGATGAAAACCGTGTTACGGCAGAAGTCATCTCCCGGATGGAATTGACGATACTCGTCAGTGAGTAAAAGCCGGTCGCTACTAAAACGCTTGATTCAACATATGAGAAAGTTTAGAATGCTACATAGTATCAACAACAAACGTTATCAATTCAAAATATTATGATAATCGAAATCAACATTTTTATGCAAGTAATTTTGAATTCCAGGAAAGAACAAACAATTGTCAAGGCAGATAGAACGCAGCTACATGGGCGGCCTTCAGTAGATGGAAATTGATTTGGATGAAAAATTGCGTACCTTTACTACTTTGGAATATTTTTTTACTAGAGAATGAACGTATATGCCAACAGATAAAAAAACAGGTAAGTCTGGCTATGTAGCTATTGTAGGCAAACCGAATGTGGGGAAATCAACCCTGATTAACGACTTTATGGGTTGCAAATTATCCATTGTCTCCCCAAAACCACAAACTACAAGAAAAAAAATTATGGGGGTGCTAACGAAGGAGAATTGCCAGATCGTCTTTTTCGATACACCGGGTATCATGGCGCCAAAATATGAATTGCAGAAATATATGGTAAAGGAGGCCTACCATGCGATAGAAGATGCAGACATAGTCCTCATGATGATAGAGCCTTCCGGGCTACCCGATCAGAACGATAGAGAGTTTTTACAAAAAATATCCTCTCTGAAAACCCCTGTTATTCTGGCTATTAATAAAATTGACCTGGTTGAAAAGGATACCCTGATACCGGTTATTGATGCATTCAGCAAACTGTTTCCGTTTGCTGAGATCGTCCCCGTTTCTGCCTTAAAGCAAATGAATCTGGACTTATTGCTCACGATTTTTGAGAAATATCTGCCCGAAGGCGATCCATTTTTCCCGGAAGATTATATGACCGATTACAATGAAAGGTTCCTTGCATCTGAAATCATACGCGAAAAGGTCTTTGAATTTTATGGGGAGGAAATCCCATATTCGACAACAGTCGAAATTGAAGAATTCAAGGAACGGGAAAAAAACAAGGACTTCATCAAGGCCATCATTTATGTAGAACGTGCTTCACAAAAGGGTATTATTATCGGCGAGGACGGGAAGGCGATTAAACGAGTCGGCGTTATTGCACGGGAGGAGATTGAGAAACAAATCGGCAGAAAGGTATATCTGGAACTGTGGGTAAAGGTTATGGAGAAATGGAGAAGAGACGCCAATAAACTAAAAAAACTCGGATATAAATAGCGTCTGAACGAAAACACAAATTACCCAGTAAGTTATAATATATTCATGATCCGGAGCAAGGACACAAAACCGGAAATCATGGTCAGAAAATGGTGGATTGAGAAGATTAACAGGAATAAGCAGCCTGATACCGAAAATACAGGAAATTATAACAATATTTGAATTTCTTTTATGAAACACATTCAAGTCGCTTGTGCAATTATTGAAAAGGAAGGGAAAGTTCTTTCTGCACAGCGGAGCAAATCCATGAGTTTGCCGCTAAAATGGGAATTTCCTGGTGGCAAGATTAATAACGGCGAAAGCCTTATAGAATGTCTCAAGCGCGAATTGCAAGAAGAATTAGGCATTGAAGCGGCGATAGGTCATCTTCTTCCGCCAGTAACGCACAGATACCAAACATTTTTAGTCACACTCCATCCGTTCATCTGTAAAATCATTGCCGGCGAAATCACGCTTCATGAACATATAGCACTTGCCTGGTTAACTCCTCAGGAACTTCATACACTCGACTGGGCAGAAGCAGACGTGCCGGTGATACAGTTATATCGGGAATTTCTCAAGACTCATTAAGGGAGAGATATACGGGATATTTATGATTGTCTCACTAATATCAAAATGCTATCATTCCGGAACTTTTATTTTCTGAAATAGGCAAGGAGTAATTTATTATGTCCATAATATTAGAAAACAAACTATCCAATTTAATCAATGAAATAAAGGAAATTAAAAAAGAATTGATTCTTCTAGAAATTAAAAAGAAACACGGTGTAAAGTACAAATTAAATAAATGGAAGTCGTTGGGAAAAGAAATATCATCAAAATGGAATAAAATCTCAGCAGAAGAAGAAATAAATATGCAGCGGGAGAAATCCTGGTGAAGAAACTTACCATTGACAGCTCGGTAATCATCTCGTCTCTTCTGAAAAAAGAACAACTACATAAAGAGGCGCTGACAATATGGGAAGATGTACTGAAAGGTAAAAGTTTTGTAATCAACCCTTTTTCTATTTTAGTAGAAGTTGTATCAGCAATCAGAAGAAGAACTGGCATGGTATCTCTTGCCAGAAAGGTTAAGGAAGAATTAATGAATACCGAAAATCTTCCCTTTGTTATCCTGAACGATAAATCTGCTATAGAAGCAGCGGAGATAGCAGCAAAAACAGGTTTAAGAGGGATGGATGCTTTGGTAGTTCAGGTATCAAAAGAGTACGGTACAGATTTGGTGAGTTTTGATAAAGAAATGATGAAGAAGGCAAAGGTAGTCTTGAAAAAGAGGTAAGATATGAAAAATTATATTGTTACAGAACGTGAATTTTAAATATCTAATGTGATGAGGCATTAAAAATTGCAAAAGAGGCGGGAGATAAAGAAAATGCCTGATTATTCAGGAAAATATTTTTAGATAAAGGAATACCATATGAAACTCAAAGTTGTTGTTCATGAGGCAGAAGAAGGTGGTTACTGGGCTGAAGTGCCTGCCATTTCAGGCTGTTTTACACAGGGCGATACATGGGAAGAATTATTACAGAATATCTACGAAGCAATTGAGGCGTGTCTTTCTGTTGAAGTTGAAAGCATCCAAATAAAACCAGAAGATAAGGTGCTGGAAATTGCTGAAATTCAGGAAAACGAACTGTGATGAAGATTGATAATTATTCGGAAAAAATTCATGGCAGACATTCATAGCAAGAAAACCAGAAGTTATAATATGTCCATGATCCGGAGCAAGGACACGAAACCGGAAATCATCGTCAGAAAATTCCTGTTTGGGAATGGCTTTCGATATAAACTTCATGATAAAATGTTACCTGGCAAGCCAGGCCTTGTCTTCCCGAAATATAAAACGGTTATATTTATTCATGGCTGTTTCTGGCATGGTCATGATGGCTGTAAATATTTCGTAGTACCTAAAACGCGGACAAAATGGTGGCTTGAGAAAATTTGATATGAAAACCATAAATCCTGATATTCAAAACCTCTTGAAATACGGCGTTCGAAAGCCCAATCCCACTTATTGGTGCCAAAGGTGTAATGTTCCACTGATTCAGGAAAAATGTGAAAATTGTCGTAAGCAGGGTATTGTTGTAACCAAGAGTTTTTTAAGACCTGTTTTTAAAGAAGAACTGGATTTCATTAGAAAACAATCTCGTTCAAGATCAAAGTGGTTTTCTTTGCCGGATTTATCCATTTGGTCTGCTAAAAGAAATTATTATTATAATGGCGAAAAGATTTTTACAACAGCAGGATTAACAGATGGCGACCCACTGGGAATAAAATTTAAGAAAAAAATATAAATTCACTTGATATATTGAAAGCGTATTACATAAAAAAGAGAGACGAAATAAGTACTTTGGATGCCTATAATAAGGCAAAAGAGGAGGTGAATAAATGTCAATAGTGTTAAAACTTGATATACCAGAAGGGGCATTTTCAGCACTCCGAAAGGAGCCTTCTGAGTTTGCCAGTGAATTAAGACTCGCGGCAGCAGTTAAATGGTATGAAATGGGAAGAATATCGCAGGAAAAGACTGCGGAAATAGCGGGTCTCACGCGCGCTGAATTTATATTTTCGTTGGGGAAATTTAGCGTTTCGCCGTTTCAGTATACCATTGAAGAAATAAAAGAAGAAATATCCCATGAATAGGCGATGGGTTGTTAATACATCACCATTAATTTTATTGAGTAAGATAGGGTATCTGCATCTTCTTACAGACTTGTGTGCGGTAATTCCAAAGGGTGAAATTCCCTATTACTTACTCAACGTTCCGTGATTAGAAAAACTTTTTAGAAATGGCAAAATTAAACAGGATTCGTCAGAAGATTATTGACAAGGATTATTATATTTCGTCTCATGCAGAGGATGAAATGCTGGATGACGCATTAGAACGGGTAGATATCGAAAATGCAATTTTAAAAGGAAATATGATTTGTGAATTTTGCGGTGGGCAAACGGTTGAGAGAAGGGTAAAAAGACAACACTGGCTTCGCAGCAGGTTATATATTGTCGAAAATGTGCCTGCAGAGGTTTGTACTGAATGCGGGGAGCGATACTTTCATGCCACGGTTCTTGATAAAATAGATCGCTTTCTTGAGGCATCACATACTGTAAAGGATAAGATAGAGGTCGAAGTTGTGAGTTTTTAAAAAATAGAAACATCTGAGGAAGGTTGGAAGGTCAGGAAAGTTAAAAAGGATAATTTCCGTATGCACCATTCCTGGTTTTCTTGTTTTCCTTAGCGGTAAGATAGGTAATAAATAAATATACACATACGCAAAACAGTATCAATTGAGTCCTTTTGGTTGCAGGAATAAAGAAAATGGTTGATTATTCAGAAAAAATTCATGGCAGACGTTCATAACAAAAAAACCAGAAGTTATAACATGTCCATGATTCGGAGTAAGGACACAAAACCGGAAATCATCGTCAGAAAATTTCTTTTTGGGAATGGATTCAGATATAAACTTCATGATAAAATGTTACCAGGCAAACCAGACCTTGTTCTTCCAAAATATAAAACTGTTGTATTTATTCACGGCTGTTTCTGGCATGGCCATGAGGGCTGTAAATATTTTGTAGTACCCAAAACACGTACAAAATGGTGGCTTGAGAAGATTAACCGGAATAAACAGCTTGATACTGAAAACTCCGGGAAATTAAAAAAACTGGACTGGAAAATCTTAACGATATTTGAATTTCTTTCATGAGACATTTTCAAGTTACTTGTGCAATTATTGAGAAGGAAGGGAAAGTTCTTTCTACGCAGCGGAGCAAATCTATGAGTTTACCGCTAAAATGGGAATTCCCTGGTGGCAAGATTAATAACGGAGAAAGCCTTATAGGATGTCTCAAGCGCGAATTGCAAGAAGAATTAGGCATAGAAGCTGCTATAGGACATCCTCTTCCAGTTGTAACGCACCGCTATCAAACATTTTTAGTCACGCTCCATCCGTTCATCTGTAGAATAGTCTATGGTGAAATCACGCTTCATGAGCATGTAGCACTTGCTTGGTTAACTCCCCAGGAACTTCATACACTCGACTGGGCAGAAGCAGACGTGCCAGTGATACAGTTATATCGGGAATTTCTCAAGACTCATCAAGGGTGACGTGTTAATGCATTACTCTCTTCACAACAAGATCGATTCCATTCCCGCGGGCATCTATGACGCCCTGCTCGATGAAAGACTGAGAGATACCCTTAAGTCCCACCCTGAGGTGCGAGCTGTTCTGTCCAAGCTTGATCCAGAGGAACAGCCTGCGCGCTATGCATCATTCATTGCCAAAGTAATTGAACAGGTGCTGCGACAGGAAGTTAATCCTGATGTACGCCTTGCCCTCTGCAACCGATTAATCGACGTTATATCGGATGATGCAAACAGAAGCCACTTTAAAAAACAGCGGCTTGTGCAGGGTCAAGAGTCCGTGTTAGAGGAGATTACGCCGCCTCATTATGCACAGCAAGGCATTCCGCGCCCAGTAACCCCTCTTGTCGAAAGCAGCTTGTTTACTGGTTCGCCTCATGAACCTCAGCTTTCCCATGAATTGCTTCAAGAGATGCGCTCTGCTGATGGGGTAGATATACTGGTTTCTTTCATCAAGTGGTCAGGGTTACGTCTTCTGATGCCTGCCTTTGAGGATCTTCTAACGTGTAATGTTCCCGTTAGGATCATTACTACCTCATATATGAGTGTGTCAGATCCTCCTGTGGTGGAATGGCTAGCAAAGCAACCAAACGTAGAGGTAAGAGTATCTTATGATACTGACAGAACGCGATTACACGCCAAGGCATATCATTTTCTCCGTAAGTCCGGCTTCTCTACGGCCTATATCGGCTCGGCCAATATATCATACGCGGCAATAACGAGTGGACTCGAGTGGAATCTCAAGATAACAGCCCAGGATATGCCACATATACTCAACAAGTTCTGCGCAGAGTTTGAGACATATTGGAACAGTCGAGAGTTTGTTCGGTTTGATTCTGGTAATCCCCGCCCACTCCGTGAGGCAATACAGCATGCCCGTAATCCGAGAACTCAAGTTCCAATAGCTTTTTTTGACCTTCGCCCCCACCCCTTTCAGGAGCGCATTCTCGACGCGCTAGAATCAGATCGTAATATTCACGGTCACTGGCGCAACCTTGTCATTGCTGCCACGGGCACGGGAAAAACAATCATCGCGGCCTTTGATTTCAAGCGTTTCCTTGAAATACGCCATAGTCAGGCACGGCTCCTATTTGTTGCGCATCGGCGAGAAATTCTTGAGCAGGCTATAGCCACCTTTAGAAATGTACTGCGCATCGCTGATTTTGGGGAACTCCTCGTTGGCCCGTTTCAAGCCGTTCGCATGGACCATTTGTTTTGTTCGGTGGATATGCTGGCAAGCCGTAGGCTATGGGAGCAAGTTAGCAAAGATTTCTACGATTATATCGTTATTGATGAAGCGCATCACGGCCCGGCAGAGAGTTATCGCCCCATCTTTGACCATTTCAACCCTCGTATATTGCTTGGTCTGACAGTGACACCTGAGCGTATGGATGGAAGAAGTGTGGCTGCGGATTTTGGAAATCGGTTTGCGGCAGAAATCCGTTTGCCGGAAGCACTTGAGGAAAAGCTACTTTGCCCATTTCATTACTTTGGTGTTACCGATCCCGTACCTATCAATGAAGACAAATTTTGGAAAAATGGTAAATATGACATCCAAGAACTTGAAAACGTCTATACCGGCGCCCATATTTTGGCTAAACAGCGCCTTGACGCCATACTCAAGGCACTCCTGTGCTACGAGCCTGATTTATTTCTCGTAAGAGGTATTGGATTTTGTGTATCAGTAAAGCACGCGAAATACATGGCGCAAATGTTCAACGACCGTGGGATTCCGTCCGCTGTTCTTATAGGAGAGACAAACGATGAGGCGCGAACTGCTCTTTTGCGGGATTTCAAAGGAGGTAAACTGACTTTTCTGTTTACTCGTGATGTACTCAATGAGGGGCTTGATGTCCCTGATGTGAATACCGTCTTGTTTTTAAGACCAACGGAAAGTCTCACTGTGTTTTTGCAGCAGTTGGGCAGAGGGTTACGCCACGCGCCTGGAAAGGATTGTCTAACTGTTCTTGATTTTGTTGGGCAAGCTCATAGGCGTTATCGCATCGATCTAAAGCTGAAAGCGTTATTACCAAAACATCGCTTTGCCATTGATCGAGAAGTTGAACTCAATTTCCCTCATCTTCCTGCAGGATGTTCCATCCAACTCGACCGTCTTGCACGAGAATATGTCCTTACAAACATCCGTGAGAATTTACGAAACCTTGCTGTTCAAATTCCAGAGCGTTTGCAAACCTTTGAGAGTGAATCAAGGTTGCTTCTCACTTTTAGCAACTTCGTACGTTACCATGAATATGAGCCTGATATGCTACTTGTGAGAGAAACATGGTCAGGTTGGAAAGCTAAGGCTCGCCTCGTACCACCTCCACAGGACCCAGACATCATTCAGCTCAAGGATGCTCTTCTGAGGTCTGCCGTCACAACTGGTCCTAGAGAAATCACTCGGTTACGTCAGGTTGTAGCAAAACTCCGGCAAGGCGATGTTTCAGGGGCATTATCTGTAGCTGGCAAATCTATCATGTCCATTCATTACCGATTGTGGGGGAAGCCGGGCGCAAAACATGGAATTACGACTATTGAGGATTCGTTTAAACGACTTGCTGGTAACCCGTCTGTACTTGCCGATCTGGACGAAATTCTCGAATGGGCAGTTACAGAAACACGAATCAGCGGGATTCCTGTAGATTTGCCCTTCCCATGCACATTTGAACTTCATGCGCAATATAGCAACGTGGATATCAAGGCTGCGCTTGGACAGACAACACTCGAATCTTCTGGTCAAACTGGTGTTGGTGTTATGCACTTCAGAGATTTAAAGGCGTACTCTTTACTTATTACATTCCAGAAGACCGAGCGTGAATTCTCCCCGAGTACCATGTATGCGGACTACCCTATTAGCCGGGAACTATTGCACTGGGAATCACGTCAAACACCACACAAGATAGCGAGACTGGCCAAAATCTGATTAATTGTAAAGAGCGTGGCTATACAATTCTGTTATTTGCTGAGATGTGAAGAAAAGAAATGGGGTTACTGTACCATTTGTATACTTAGGACCTGCTAGTCTTGTCAATTATGAAAATGAACGACCGATCAAAGTTATTTGGAGATTACGGTACCCTATGCCGGCAGAGATGTATGAGGAAAAACCGCCGTGGTGGATGATTACCTTAAACAACCATTGGACAGTAGGGTTGCTGAAATCCGATACACCATTGACCTTGAAGGATTATCCGGAGAAGTATTTGAAAATGTTTAGCTGGGAAAATTCTTTACTGAATACTATCTAAATCCTGCAAAACAATTAAGGTCAATTATCCGCCAGCAATTGTCTATCAGAGACTTTGAATATAAAATCAACTTGGCAAAAATAGAGGCTTGCGGCTGATTTAATTTGTGACTTATTGTTCACAATTTATTGAGTTTTTCGAATACCTGAAAGACGGGAGACTAATAAAAGGCGTATTCAGGAGCGAACTTGAAGATAGATTGAAATCAAGTGATGAAGATATCGAAAATATCAACAATCTTATGTAACTCAGGAAATAGATTAAAAGCCGTTTTTACTATAAATTGTTGGATATCAATAACTTTTTTATGTAACAGTTATGTAACTGAGTATGCAAGATTATGAAAAATTGGCGCAACATCTTTTTTTGCATAGACGCAGGCGAAAGGTAGGGTTTTCAATATATAATTCTGCCATGTAAGACTTGACATCAGCTATGTCATACGTAGCATTCTGGCAATTATAGAATAAAGATAAAAACTTCTTCACTTTACGACAAATGACAATCCGTGATAATATATAAAAGAAAAAGAGGTAAACAATGACAAAGTTGCTTAAAAAAGCCTTTCACGAAGCGTCAAAACTCCCTGTTGTCGAGCAAAATGCACTGGCAAAGTGGGTGCTTGAAGAACTGGAAACAGAGAGAAAATGGGAGCAAATGTTTGCCGAGTCAGAAGATATTCTTGACCGGCTTGCAGATGAAGCCCTTGATACTCATAAGAAAGGCAAAACAAAACCGTTAGATATTGATTGTTTATGAACTCAAAAACAACGGAACGTTTTTGGAAATGCTATGCCAAATTACCAATAGCAATCAAAAAACGGGCAAAAGAGGTTTACAGGCAATTTCAGGAAGATCCATACTATCCAAGTCTCCACTTCAAGCAGATACATTCTACACGTCCAGTATTTTCAGTTAGAATTACAAAAGACTATAGGGCTGTTGGTATTATCCAAGGCAAAGATATTATTTGGTTCTGGGCTGGTTCACATTCGGAATACAATAAACTATTAAAACAATTAAGATAAAATGAATAAGGCAGTTGAGAGAATTTGGATAGCTGACGAAAATCAATACCTGGACGATGTGAGTATCTTTAAAATAGCCCAGAAAGAATATCCATTTCTAAAGAAAGATGATATTAAAGCAGCGCTTCTATATGCTGCCAGGACGATATCGCTTGAAGAAACCGTTCAAATATAACAAATAACAAAAGAGAGTCTGTGAAAAAGGGATGAATAGTTTATGGGATTATCTGACAAAAGCGAAAAACTGGCACTACCTCTTTCAGTATTTGCTAATCAAAGGGCTATGGGATTTATCGTATCCAGCATAGACAACGTCAATCTCGATGGTCTGGCTATTTGAAACTATTATTTCCAGATTTAAACTCTTTAAACAAGGAGCAATTTATCGAATACTGTTTGAATCCTGCAAAACAACTGAGGTCAATTATCCGGCAACAGTTATCAATCAGAGACTATGGATATAAAAACAGTTTGGCGAAAATAGAACCTCAATGATGTTTATTGTTTCAGATTTTTAATTGAATATATTCCATGATCAATCTTCACAAACATCCTCAAGATTGTTTTTCTCCTGTCTATCAACAGATGGCAAGCTCCTTTTATACCGATATAAAAGATGAAGGGGCAAGCGGCAGTTTGCCCCTGCAAGTCCTGGAAGGCACGGAAAAGCTCATTAAAGAAGAGTTGGTTCGTTGTATCTGGTTTGGACAGCACATCAGGAAAGATAAACTCTTCACCGATGACGGCTCACGAACAGAAATCCTTTCACCGGGGTGGTGGAATACGCAAGGTGGTCCCGACTTCAAGCACGCCGAGATTCTTTTGGAAGGAAAGGGGCTTGTAAAGGGGAACATAGAAGTCCACGTCTTTGCATCAGACTGGATGAGACACCAGCACAATAAGCAAGATACGTATAATTCGGTGTGCCTGCATGTCGTTATGTGGAACGATACCCATGAAACATATATTAAAAATGCCGACGGACAACTCATTCCCCAGTTGACCTTGTCGAGGTATTTAAACGCAGAACTCGATGAAATTATTGACGTAATTGACGTTGAATCCTATCTAAAAGGCGCAAAGGTAAACCAGGGACATTGTCAAACGGAGATTGAAAACCAGCGTATCAGCGAACAATGGCTGGGACGCTTCCTCGATTATGCCGGTGACGAACGCATCCTTCGCAAGGCAAAGAGGTACGAGCGATGGCTGGAACAACGCCCCTTTGAACAAGCTCTTTACGAGGCCATCATGGAATCATTAGGGTACAAAAACAACAAAGAACCATTCCTGATGCTCGCCGCCCTCATGCCCCTTGAAACTATGCGATCCCTGATCCCTGAAGACGCCTCTGTCCAGGAGAAAAAGGTATATTTGCAATCACTCTTGCTCGGCATGGCAGGACTATTACCACGCCAGCAAGGCACAAAAAAGAACTACGATTCAGAAACAACGTTATATATAAACACGATGGAAAATATATGGAACACCCTCCGGTCAAAATTGGATCAAATACCCATGACGCGGGATAACTGGGTCTATGGTGGAATCAGGCCTGCAAATTACCCTGAAAGGCGTATTGCCGCAATTGCCAATATTCTTGTAAACTGCGCGCCGGAAGGGATTTTCCACCGCATTTTGTGTGCGTTTCAAAGGCCTGTTGATTTCAAAGAAGATATGTCCCTTATTCATGGGATTATCCATACCATCCACTCTATCTTTCTTGATATCCATGACCCATATTGGTCATATCATTATACCCTGGGCGGAAAAAGACTTGAAAGACCGATGAAGTTACTGGGCGAAGAACGGACATCCACGATCTTCATTAACGTTATCATTTCCGTTATGTTCGTTTACGCCAGAAGGCACAACGACGTTCACCTTGAAAAGTTGCTCCACCTTGTGTACCGGAACTATGCGCCGCTTCCTGCAACGAGCGTGATAAAATTTATGAGTAATCGTATGTTGGGACAGTTAAATGCATCACGGAGGATTATAAACTCTGTCAGAAGACAGCAAGGTTTATATCAACTCTTTAAGGATTTTTGTGAAAACGACAATGTAAGCTGCAACAAGTGCGCCTTATATTTAGCTATGGTTAAAAACTAAGAAACCTTTTTGAAACCACTGATTTCACTAATGCCACGGATAAATAATCTGAGGAATCTGCGTAATCTGAGGTCACTTTAAAATAATGGAAAAAATAAAATTCTTTATTATCAGCATGCTTGGTTCGTGGTTAATCAAATTATTAGCCTTTACCCTGCGTATTGATGACATGCCTCATGGATTTAACAAAAAGATTAAAACCACACATGCCATTTATACCTTTTGGCATTGCATGATGCTTGTGCCTGCTTATGTAGGAAGAAATAAGGATTTACAGGTACTTATAAGCCAGCACTCTGATGGTGAATACATTGCGCAGGTAATTCAAAGACTCGGTTACGGCGTGATACGGGGTTCGACAACAAGGGGCGGTATGCGGGCGGTAAAGGCGCTGGTCGACAAGACACGGGAAGGTCTTTCCGTGGTAGTCACCCCTGATGGGCCGCGGGGGCCGCGGTTCATTTTTCAGGCCGGCAGTATTTTCCTTGCGAAAAAAACACAATTACCGATCATTCCTCTGGTCATCGGATTGTCGGATTACTGGGAACTCCCCAGTTGGGACAGGTTCCGCATCCCCAAACCGTTTTCCCGTGCGCTCATGATATATGGAGACCCAATTCATGTCCCCGCAAACATGAGTGATGAGGAAATGGAACAGTACCGGATCAAGGTGGAACAAATTATGCGGGAAATGACAGAGGAAGCAGACAGGCTTGTGAAAAATAATGGAACGGATTACAAAGTTAATAGATAATGCCGAAAAGATTGAGAAAGCGCCGAGAATTTCCGTTCCCGCAATTAAATTTGAGATGTAAATGTAATTTTGATATTAATGAACAGACGAATAAAAAACTGAAATTGTGAGAGGAGATTGCTTCGGAAAAGACCCTCGCAATGACATTGGGGTCACTCAGTGACAGGCTGTCCGAGAATGCAAAATTGTGAAAATTTGGATATTGATTTATAAGGACTTATGACATGCGAATTCACGAAAAAGTCAATTCTCGGACAACCTGGTGACATGCTATCGCCTCGTCATGAAACGCACCATGCGCTTTGATGGTACACTGCACGCTGTCATTGCGCATCCAGTCGTGTATAGAGTGCTTTTTCATTGCGGATAGGAATCCGCCCTTGCGGTTTTTATTCTGTCATTGAGAGCGAAGCGAAGCAATCTTTCTCTCATAAACAAACACTATATCAGGAATGCATACCGGGGATTTCTTTGAAAAAAGAACACATGAATCAAAGGCTCACAAAAGAGTCTGAATATGAAAATGTGCATTTTTTTGCCAATACTATAATTGTCAATACACCTTTACTTCTTCAATCTCAAACCGCTCATCCACCTTTTTTAGGTAACCCATTCGCACCTTTGGGTCGTGCTGAAAGATGAGTAACCAGTGTTCCTCGAAGGCCTGTTTTAATATCTTCTTTTTGTTTTCCAGGGTTTCCAGAGGGTACAAATCATATCCGGAGATATAGGGCAGATGCACATGGGCTATTGTGGGTATAAGATCGGATAAAAAGAATGCCGTCTGTCCTTCGGATTCTATCTTTACACATTGGTGATGACGCGTGTGGCCGCTGATTTTCACAAGAGAGATTCCTTTGTCAACCTCTACGCAATCCTCATTTACCAGTGAGAGGCTGGTCTCTTGTATGGGTAAAAAGTCCCTTGTCTGATAACTCGCCCTTGTCCGCTCATTGGGGTTGAGGGCATCCTCCAGCTCGCCTTTTTGAATTACATAACGTGCCTTGGGAAATGTTGGAACTATCTCTCCTTTTTCCGTAAAGTCCGTATTTCCGCCTGTATGGTCAAAGTGAAGATGGGTGTTAATAACAATGTCGATGTCTTTGGGTTGGCGGCTAAATCGGTAAAGGGACTCCAGGAGACGGGATTTTTTGTCAATCCCATAAATCTGGCAGAATTTGTCGTCATGCTTGGTTCCCATACCCGTATCGATGAGGATGTTGTATTTCTTTGTAACAATCAGGGGACAATGGAGTGATAACTGGATCCTGTTTCGTTCGTCGGGTGGATATGTCCTTTCCCAGAGGACGCGCGGTACAATCCCGAATACCGCTCCGCCATCGAGAGAAAAGGGGCCATCGGTAACAGGATAGATTTCAAATTTGCCAAATTTCATCTTGTGATTCCCGAAAAATGAAAGGGATTGCATTTAATTTTTAAAAAGGTATTATATAGCATTTGGAATTCCAGTCAACACAAAGATTCTTTAAAGTGTGTTTGCTTTGTTTTTAAAAAATTTTTAACAAGGAAGGAGTGTTATGGTTAATAAGAGGTTTTTGGGTAGTTTATGTTTTCTCCTGGGTATCGTTATGCCCGTTATAACAAATGCAGCGTCAGCCTCGTGGACAAAGAAGTCGGTAGACGCTCCAAAATGTTTTAGCTGGTTTTATTCAAGAAATATCGCCGTTGATACCAAGAAACGTCCTCATATTGCCTATGGCTCCGACCATCTTTACTACTCATATTATAATGGAAGTAGCTGGACCACAAAAACGGTAGATTCATCACCTGGTGTCGGATCGTATGCCTCTCTGGCGCTCGACTCTGCCGGCAAGGTACACATCAGTTATTTTGACGCTACAAACTTTACCCTTAAATATGCAACCAACGCATCAGGCGACTGGGTAAAAGAAACGGTGGACAACAGCGGTTACGTGGGTATGTACACATCTATAGCAGTCGATAAATTAGATAAAGTGCATATTAGTTATCTTGACATCTCCAATCAGGTGCTCAAGTACGCCACGAACACCAGCGGCGATTGGATAACAGAAATTGCCGACAATACCAAATTTGTTGGGTATTTTACTTCCATTGCAACCGATTCTAATAACAAGGTGCATATTAGTTACTGTTATTATGACACCGTGAGCATGACTATAGCGCTTAAATATGCAAACACTGTTGCCGGGCCATGGATGAATAGCACGGTGGATAATAGCGGTGGTTGTGGCTGGTATACATCTATAGCAATTGATGCTCAGGATAAGGTACACATCAGCTATTTTGATGATATGAACTACGATCTCAAATACGCCAATAATACATCAGGGTCGGGATCCTGGACAATAAAAACGGTAGATAGTCAGGGGGATGTGGGTTACTGTTCCTCCATTGCGGTAAAATCTGATAATGTGTACATCAGTTATTATGACGATACCAATCACAACCTCAAGTACGCCATGTATTCATTGGGTTCATGGACGGTAAAAAAGGTTGATACCAGCGGAGATGTGGGATTCTTTTCCTCTATAGCAATTGACTCCAATAGTAAAGCGCATATTAGTTATCTGGATGCAACAAATTTCTACCTTAAGTACGCTACCAATACCACGGGTGACTGGGTGAAAACAAAGGTAACGACAGGCGATATTGTTGGTACGTATTCATCCCTGGCGATTGATTCATCCGGGAAAACGCACATCGGTTATTACGATGAGGCATTTGGCGTTTTGAAATATGCCACGAATTCCTCGGGTTCATGGGAAAAGACAAAGGTGGACAAAAGCGGATTGGTGGGCGGCCATGTCTCCCTTGCTCTTGATTCCAAGAAAAAAATACATATAAGCTATTGTAATATGTATCAGGTTGATGAATCATGGTATCCCGACTCGCTTATGTACGCCACCAACGCATCCGGTTCATGGACTACAACCGTTGTTGATACCGCCGGCGATGTGGGTGAATATACCTCTATAGACGTGGACTCAAATGATAAAATTCATGTCAGTTATTACGATTCCACCAACACCTGCCTCAAATATGCCACGAACACCTCTGGCACCTGGACCTCAACCATTGTTGATAATAATGCAGACGTCGGTAAGTACACTTCAATAGCAGTTGACAAGTCGGATAAACCGCATATCAGTTACTACGATAATACCACGTACGATCTCAAGTATGCCGATAAATCATCAGGTTCCTGGGCAATAGAAAAGGTTGACTCCGTGGGGCTGGTAGGCAAATTTAGTTCCCTGTCGCTTGATTCGCAAGATAAGGCGCACATTAGTTATTATGATGCCCTTTACAGCGATCTTAAATATGCCACCAATGCATCGGGTACATGGGTAAAATCGAAGGTAGACGGCACAGATGTGATGGTGGGACAATATACGTCTCTGAAACTTGATTCATCAGATAAGGCATACATCAGTTATTATGATGAAGATAATCATGATTTAAAATATGCCACGAATGCATCAGGTTCATGGGCGCCATCAAAGATAGACAGTAGTGGAGACGTTGGCCAGTATACCTCCCTTGCTCTGGATAAATCAGGGAATGTTTATATTAGCTACTATGACGTCAGCAACAAAGACCTGAAGTATATTAACAACAAACCGTAGTTATAAAGAGATATTTTTGGTTAAGGAGTAGCCACAATGCATCTTTTTAGTACCCTTGTTGACAACTGCGTGGGAAAATTGCTCGTCGCAGCCGTTCTGGGTGGAATTATTGGTTGGGAACGGGAACGGCGGGGACGGCCGGCAGGATTGAGGACACACATCCTGGTTTGCATCGGTGTGACCTTGATGATGGTGGTCTCCGAACATATCTTTGAGAGATACAAGACATTTGCCGCCGATTCTATTATCCGTGTTGATCCCGCCAGGATTGCCGCACAGGTGGTAACGGGTATTGGTTTTTTGGGCGCGGGCACCATTATGCGATTCAGAACGACAGTACGGGGTCTGACAACCGCAGCGTCCCTGTGGGTTGTGGCGGGTATCGGTTTGGCCGTAGGAAGCAGTTGTTACATGCCGGCGATAATTACAACCATCCTTGCCATTATTGCATTGTTGTGGCTGCCCCGTTTTGAGCGGGATATTAAACGGGATAAATACAAAACACTTCGGTTATGTATCTCTGGTTCTGAACCAAATTTCGCATCTATTCTCGATATATTAAAAAACAATGCCATGGAATTTCAATTTTACGGATTTGAAAAAGACCTTGTGAAGAATGAGGTGTTGTACAATATCAATGTCAGGTACAAGGATGAATCATCGGTTCCAAAAGTTTCCGATGAAATTGCACGGTCGATCAAAGAGGTGCAAAGGCTCGGCTGGGAGTAATCACGCTATTTTAAATGATTATATCTAACTATTTATATAATAAACATTTGACAATGAATAGCCTATTTGATATATTTCCCTGAAATGTCGGTTGAATTAAGTGTGGTGTTCATAACAGTTACGCCATTTAACGTGGGACAATAATCTAATTTAACGATAACCATTTTCATGGGAGACTCAATAATGATTAAGAATCTAGTATCGCCATTCAAAATTTCAGTATTAATGGCAGTATTAGCTTCTGGAAGCTTATTTGGATGTTCCAAGGTTGATATGCCCGACGAGGTTATTAGCGCATATCAGAAAGCCATCCTCATAAACCCGGCGCTTGCCGAGGCGCATTATAACCTGGGAATGGCCTACAGCAACCGCACCATGATCGATGAGTCTATTATAGAACTCAAAAAAGCCACAGAGATTAATCCCGGCTATAGGGAAGCGCAGTACCAGCTCGGTTTGCTTTACGCCGAAAAAGGTCTGTTGGACGACGCCATAACTGCGCTTTTATCCGTAACACAACTGTACCCCGGCAACGAACCAGCGCACAGTAAACTTGGCGATATTTATACCTTGAAAGGGATGTTTCGTGAGGCCATTCAGGAGTACAAAAAATCAATAGAAATCAATCCCCTCAATGCAGTAGTCCACTACAATCTGGGAATGGCGTATGCGGGAGAGAAAACGACAGATGAGGCTATTCAGGCATTCAAAAAGGCCATCGGGATTAACCCGAATTACGGAGACGCCCACTTTGGCCTCGGCCAAATCTATCTGGATAAAAAACAACTGGACGCGGCGCTCGATGAATTCAAAAAAGTCGTGGACATTAATCCGCATCATGAACTGGCGTTTTATCACCTTGGCCTGGCATATTATGCAAAAGGCAGTTCAGTAAATGCCATAGACGCCTACAAAAAATCCATAGAAATTAATCCTAAAAATGCTCAGGTACATTATAGCCTGGGTATTGTTTATTCTGACGAAAAATTATTTGACAAGGCTATTGATGAATTCGGCGCTGTTGTAAAACTCGACAAAAAAAATGCCGAAGCGCATTATAGACTTGGTAAGGCATACGCAGACAAGCGAATAATTATGAATGCCTTGTCCACAGTACAAAAGGCAGCAGCAGCCCATTATAATATCCAGAACCCCTATTCTGACAAAAGGGCGCTCGATGAAGCAATTACTGCACTTCAAAAGGCCATTGAAATAAATCCTTATAACCCCGCAGTATATTTTGATCTCGGAAGCGCATATTCCCAGAGCAAAATCCTCGATGAAGCGGCAAACGCACTTGAAGAGATGGTCAAAATTGACCCTAATTTCGCAAAGGCACATTGTGGATTGGGTGTTATCTACGAGCGAAAGGGGATGAAAGAAGAGGCGCAACGGGAATTTGCTATTTATCAGAAATTGGTGGCAGAATGCAGGAAATAATGACCATATTCACTTGCCTTCCTGACAAGCTTCTTTAAAAAGTTGAAAACATAACAAAACCAAATAATTATCAGGATTCCATATATCAATAAAATTGGCGTAGTAATATAGAATATTAATCTATATTTCAACACAATTTCTCAAATTATTAGTTGACAACTAATGTTGTAAAAAAACAAAACAAGTAGTTCCTAGAATAAAGATAAAAATGAATGTTAGGCCTTTTTACGCAATTTGTTCGCAATCTTCAGGAAATTCCGCATTGGACATCCCACGGTTCTTCAACATCACGGAAAGTGCGCACCGTATCCACAATCCATTTACGCCTGATAAGTTCGTAACTCTCGGCGAGGCGTTGCGCCTGAAGTCGGGAGCGAGGGTTCTTGATCTTGGTAGCGGTTCGGGGGAAATGCTATGCACTTGGGCACGCGACTACGGCATTGTAGGCACTGGCATCGACATGAGTCCGTTGTTCACCGCACAAGCGAAACAGCGTGCTGAAGAACTTGGCGTTTCCCATCAAGTCAATTTCATTCACGATGATGCCGCAGGCTACACCTCTGGTGATAAAGCTGATGTAGCAGCTTGTGTCGGTGCTACCTGGATTGGTGTGGCGTCGCGGGCACTATCGAGCTTCTCGCCAAAAGCCTGCGCACCGGAGAATTCTCTGATTGGCGAGCCGTACTGGCGGCAATTGCCTTTAACGGAAGACATTGCCAAAAAGTGTTTTGCCAATTCAATTTCCGATTTTTTGATTCTTCCAGAACTTCTCGCATCCTTCAGTAGCCTTGGTTATGACGTTGTTGAGATGGTTCTAGCCAATCAAGACGGCTGGGACAGGTACGAAGCGGCCAATGGCTCACAATGCGTCGATGGCTTGAGGAAAATCCTGACGATGAGTTGGCCGAGGAGATTCGCTCCAAGCTCACCACAGAGCCAGCTCGCCATGCAGCCTACCTCGTGAGTATTTGGGGTGGGGAGTTTTTGCGCTCATGCCAAGAATCATCGACAAAAAGGCCTAACAATTCATTCAAGCCGACGCCGCTTCGGCGGCGCGGTTTATTCAGGCGTTCCTTCCGACGCCGCTGCGCGGCATCGGAAGGAACGTGGTCGCCGGACTGATGTCCGGCACTTCTCCAGCAGCGGCGCGGTCGAACTGCCGGATGCACCAGACGACCATTGTGCGAACAAGTTCGCCCAGGTCGCGCAGGTGATCCGGCGACCACGTTGGATTGCAGATGAAAAAGAACATTATAATTGGTTATATTTCCCTTGCTCCAGTAATTTTGCTCTAATTTCATATATACTGATTGGCAAGTTTGCTCATCGCAGTGCTAGCTATGCAATTGAATTAGCGCAAGAAATACATAGTCTCTCCAATGAGCCAATGTTAAACAATGATCAGTTCATCCAAACTGAAATCAAGAAAATCTCGCAAATTGACTATTGACGGATGGATAGCGACCCGGATACATGATGACACATTCTTAGTAGAATATCGATATATGATAGGTCTCATGCTTCTTGGGATCATGATACCAGATACCTTTTCGAAGTCAAAATATCTCAAGATCTGGTTAGAAAAAATGTAATTGGAGACTATGAACTTGAAGAATTGTATAGGTTAATTGATAAAGAAGAGGCTATACAAAACCTGTTATAAGAGCTTTAATGATAATAAAGCACACTTCTATGAAAAGGGCACACTGGATGTTTGGGGAATAGTAGTTCTATACCCAAGCTTCATAAACATCATCAAGTACAACCATGCCAATGGCAAACCTTTTAATTCCGGGGAAAGTTCTTTGGTGTGGCCAGAAAACCTTATATTGAAGCGTTAATCAAGGCATTCTCTGACAATTCTGAAGGTAACAATCTGCCCCAGGTTTTTTACAAGGAGTATGGTGATAGTATTTCTGTGTATCACCATATTCTGATGGATATCTTGAATTCAGCACTTAATAATGTAGATGATTAAAATCCAACATCAGCATTGAAGGGACTCGTTACACTCGCCCCTCATGCCGGTCGTTCCTCCCGGGACTGGGCGGAGGGAACGCAGGCAGTTGAGCCAACAGCGTGTAACGCCCGCGGCGCGAACACGCTGTTGGAGCAAGAAGGAACGCGTCCCTCAGCTCAACTTATGCACCGTTATCTTGGAAATATAAAAGGAGGAGAATAAAATGACTTTATCTTCTATAAGCCTTAAAAGATTAGGTTTATGTATTGGAGCTATTATTCTTCTTTCTATTTATATGACTACGGCTGCATCTATTCATTGAATTTATATCTTCCAATTGGATTAATTCTAATGTCAGCACATACTTGGCTTGTAGTTAAGAAATTCAAGAATATTTACCCTGTGGCGACAAGGGCAATAGGTCAACTGTGTATAACCTTTTGATTCTTGGACTAAGCAGTTCAAATCAATTCAATCAAATGATGAAATCAATTGAGGCTGGAAAAGAAGGCATGGTAAGCAAGATATTTACTGGCTGTCATTTATAATGCACAGGGGACTATCGCATCTCAAATGGCATTAGGCTTATTTGTGTTGTATATAATTCTTAGAATCAAGGAAAGGAGATCTTTCAAAGACTCAAAACGGTCTTAAATTGTTGAAGATAACAAAATCCTTACACGTGACGGGGAATGGCCGCCCCGTGATTTCAGTCGTTAGCCGTACATGATAGATGATAGTTTTTTGTGGTAGATAGATGATGATTCAACTATCAGATTACGAAACAAAATTAGGGTCAAGAATATTCATTGAAAAGGCTTTCCGTGCTCTTGAAGACTTATTACAGTCAGATGAAGGAAAATCAAATCTTAGACTACGAAAAGGTACATGTAAAAATTTTATTGAAAGAAGTATTACCAATAGCAGCATTTTTAGGATGTTTTGAGAGACCAGGCTTAGATTTATACTGTCAATACTTCTCCGGCGATCAGAGCTTTGATGCAAAATTTATTGTGAAGGTTTATTGGTTGAAAGAGAGCATTTGAAAAAGAATATTTAATTGAATCTTCGATAGCTTGTCATGAGAAAGATTATTTAAAGAGAGAGTGTCTCGAAAAAGGGATACCTTGTTTTGGAGGTAGTGATATAGAACGATTGCCAAATGGAAATATTAAATCTATACCTCAGGTACGAACTCCTGATGATTTAATCGATGAACATCTTAATTTCATAAAATCAAGAATTGAGAAGAAGAGTCAAAAGAATTATCCAGACAATACGTTCCTTCTTATTCCACTATTTCCTGATACGTTAATAATGCAGAGAGAATGGATGAGTATTCTTGAAAAGCTTATGTCAGTAGATCATATTTCAACATTTTGTGGCTTGTTTGTATATGACTCAATTTCTCAGAGAAAGACATTGTTATAAAGTTGATTTGATTAAAAAAAAACGGCTAACAAGACGCTGGAGACGAACGAGTGCCACAGTCCGCTTTTTGGGCATGTCGTTGGATTGAGTAGTTCGAGCAGTGTTTGAGCTGACGGGTGCGATTCAGGTGGCACTCGTCACTCAGCTTTACGTTAGTGCTTCATACATTGTGCCTATGTAAAAAAGTATTGACAATGTGTAGTCGCAAGGCTACAATTTGATCATGATTGAGATCCGTAAAACTGCAGTTTTCGCCAAATGGATCGATGGCATATGCGACATCCGTGCGCGGGCTCGTATTTTGGTACGAGTCGAGCGCTTAGCGGCTGGAAATCCAGGCGATGTTAAGTCCGTAGGTGAAGGCGTTTCAGAGTTGCGGATCAATTACGGACCCGGCTATCGGGTGTATTACAAAAAACATGGGCGGGAGGTGGTAATTTTGCTGGCCGGCGGTGATAAGCATACTCAGGCCAACGACATCAAAACCGCCTTACGTCTCGCACGCAATCTGTAGGAGCTTATCATGACTAAAACTATAACTACTCGCTACGACATCGCCGAACACCTTCGCACCCCGGAAGAAATGGCTGCTTATCTTGAAGCTTGCCTTGAGGAAGCAAATGGGGATGCAACCTTCATTGCCAAGGCTTTGGGCGATATTGCCCGCGCCAAGGGCATGTCTCAGGTGGCACGTGATGCCGGTCTGTCTCGCGAAAGTCTTTACAAGGCACTCTCCGGGAAACGCAGCCCAGGCTTTGATACAATTCTCAAAGTCATAGGAGCTTTAGGCTTGAAATTGCATGCCGAAGCAGTTCTCCCGGATGGTTCAACGGCCTAATAAGGTGGTCCATCTGACCGCCATTTTGCTTTGCTTCATGGCGGCAGGCGGAGCTTTGTTCGTTACTATTCTGGTTCTAACCTCTGATGTGGCATTCCGGTGGTTTCCCTAGCATCATGTTTGATCGATCAGGAAAATGAGCGTAAAATCCTCATGAAAAGTATCTAAAAATATCATGTTATCAGTTAAGGCAGGAAACTATCACCCATCTCTTGAAAAT
>JAXMAC010000005.1:0-71385 GCA_046350595.1 Candidatus Brocadiaceae bacterium
CGCGCCCCCTTTATTTCTATGACATTTTTTAAGGAGGCAGTCCTCCTCTTTTCGGGGAGTTCAATTTGAAGGGTTTGATTCAGAAATTGGCCGGTGAGCGAATGGGGATTGTCCATAATTTCTTTCAGCGTGCCCTCCGCAACGACCATGCCTCCCCGTTCCCCGGCGCCGGGCCCGAGGTCTATAAGATAGTCTGCATTCCGGATGGCGGATTCATCATGTTCAACAAGGATAACGGTGTTTCCGTTATTGCGTAATGTGTGTAAGGTCTGGAAAAGACGTTCATCGTCCCGCGGGTGGAGACCTATAGTTGGTTCATCGAGTATGTAGCAGACGCCAACAAGACCGGAGCCAACCTGTCTGGCAAGTTGTGTTCTCTGCGCTTCACCGCCGGAAAGGGTATCGCTGCTCCGCCCAAGCGTTACATAGTGTAATCCAACATCCATCATAAAACCCAGTCTGCTCTGTATCTCTTTGAGGATTTGCCGGGAAATCCTCAATTGCTTCGTATCCAGTTTCAATATCTTAAGGAAATCACGTGCAGCTTCTACGGTCATGTCCATAACGTCATGAATAGATTTATCGCCTATTTTTACCGAAAGAGATTCGGGTCGTAATCGGGCGCCTTTACATACAGAACAGGTCTTGTAACTCATATAACCGGAAAGGCGGTTGATGATGCGTTCACTATCGGTTTTTTCATAGATACGTCTGAGATTAGGAATTATCCCCTCAAAGTCATCCTTACCATGCATAAGGATATTGAGCGTCTCTTTTGACAGTTTGGAATATGGCGTACTCAATGAAACTGAAAAGGTTTTTGAAAACAGCTTGAATTGCTCATCATAATGGGTTTGTGTTAACGATCCCCACTTTTGCCAGCCATCGACAGCGCCGTCTTTTATGCTCAGGTTTTTATCCGGGACAATGAGTTCCGGATCAAAATCAAGGGTACTTCCCAGCCCATCGCAGTTGGGACAGGCGCCATACGGGCTGTTAAATGAAAACATGCGGGGCGATAACTCTTCATAGCTGTTCCCGCATTGCGGACAGGCAAACCGTTCACTCAGAATATGGTCTTCCCAGGACTTTTCATGTTCCTGGCTCACCAGCATAACCCCTTCCCCCAGTTCAAGGCTGGTCTTTATAGAGTCGTACAAACGCGCTTGAATACCTTCTTTTATAATGAGACGGTCTACAATCACGTCAATTTCATGGGTTTTGTAACGAGCCAGTTTGGGAATGGTTTTGAGGTCGATAATTTTATTGTCAACGCGGGCGCGGACAAAGCCCTTTTGTATAACTGATTCAAGTACCTCGCGATGTTCACCCTTTCTACCCTTAACCATCGGCGCAAGGAGCGCGATCTTTGTCTTTTGGGGAATTTCCATGATGCGTTGAACCATCTGGTCTATTGTCTGGCGGGAAATAATACCATTGCACTGAGAACAATACGGAGTCCCAATCCTTGCATATAAAAGGCGCACATAGTCATAGATTTCCGTGATAGTGGCCACCGTCGAACGCGGACTCGGCGGGCAGGTGCGTTGTTCAATGGCAATCGTGGGGGGAAGTCCCTCGATAAATTCCACGTTGGGTTTCTGTAGCTGATCAAGAAATTGCCGTGCATACGAAGAGAGGCTTTCAATATAACGGCGCTGTCCTTCAGCATAGATCGTATCAAAAGCGAGGGACGATTTACCAGAACCACTGACGCCAGTAATCACCGTGATTTGATCGCGGGGGATATTGGTATTGATCCCCTTGAGATTATGTTCCCGGGCGCCGCGAATGGCAATGACATTATTATTTTCTAGAACCATGCAAAGGGAAACAACCCCCCCCAAGTCCCCTTTTTTAAAGGGGGATTGTAGAGTGTCCTCCTTAATAAAGGGGGTTGTAAAAAACTTACCAAAAAAAGAAATTTTTACCTCGTAATACGATACGATTAGCCTGCGGGAAACCGCGTCCAATCTCTGATTAACTGTATCAGGAGGCGAACCCCGATACCTGTGGCGCCTTTCTGGATATAGGCGTTATTTTTCTCGCTGTATGCCGTTCCCGCGATATCAAGGTGTACCCAGGGGTATTTCTCGGTAAACTTACTCAAAAAACAGGCGGCAGTTATTGCCCCTGCGTATTGACCGCCGATATTTTTAATATCTGCAACGTCGCTTTTGATTTGTTCCTGGTATTCTTCCCAGAGCGGAAGCTCCCAGACTCTTTCCCATGATTTTTCGCCGGCGAGTTTGACCCGTTTTTTCAACTCTTCGTTGTTACCCAGCATGCCCGTAACAACCGTACCGAGGGCAACCACGCAAGAACCAGTAAGGGTCGCCAAATCAACGACAGCAGTAGGTTTGTATTTCTCTGCATATCCCAGCGCATCTGCGAGGATAAGACGGCCTTCTGCATCGGTATTTGCAACTTCTGCAGTCTTACCGGAATAAAATTTAACAATATCGCCCGGTTTTATGGCAGAACCGCTGGGCATATTTTCTGTGCATGGCATGAGACCAACGACGTGCAGAGGAAGCCCCATTTGGGAAATGGCCTTCATAGCCCCCATCACTGCAGCAGCTCCTGACATATCACTCTTCATCTGGTCCATGTCCTTCCCCGGTTTTATGCAAATACCGCCGGAGTCGAAGGTAATCCCCTTTCCCACCAGCACAAGGGTATCCTGATTTTTAGCGCGTGCATTGTATTCGAGGATGATGAATTTAGGGGGTTGCACACTGCCCTGGGATACCCCAAGCAGACCACCCATACCGAGCTTTTCAATCTCCGGTTTTGATAAGACCCTACATTGAATACCGGCCTCGCTGGCAAGTCTTTTTGCAGCATTCGCCAAAATGGAAGGGGTCTTATCCTGCGACGGCGTATTAACCAAGTCGCGGACAAGATAAACGGCATCGGTAATAATGTGTGCGTGCTTTACTGCATCCCGGGCAGATTTTGATTCCTCTTTGTTCGATAAAAGGAGTGTGGGCGTCTGGAGTTCCTTTTTTTCTTCAGGTGGAGTATATTTGTAACGTTGAAATTTGTACAGCGATAGGAAACAACCCTCTCCATAAGCCTGATACCAGTCGTTTGTTGCAGAAGGTGGGGCTTCCATGGATTCCATAACGGTGGTAAATCCGCTTATACCCATATCACGTACTGTACAGGCCGTAGCGCCGGCCGCCTGTCGTATTTTGTCTGTGTTTATATTTTTTTTCGTCCCCAGTCCTACCAGCATGACACGTCTGGCAGGTATCTTTCCGTATGTAGGGAGGACAACTGTTTTTCCGAGTTTTGCGGTGAATTCCTTTTTCTTTATTAATTCAGTGATGGCGTTATTCAAACTTTTATCACAATATTTAAGCGCATCGCTCAGGGTATTCGTCTCTTCGTAGAGATGAAAAACTAAAATATCCGCAGGTTCTTTTTCAACAGTTCCAATTTTAATGTTTATATCCATAGGTATCCTTATATTATTTGATTAAATTACGCATTTGGCAATTTTTTATTGTAACGCAGATCTCTTGTGGTCGGTATAAATAGTTCAAACAGTTTAAACCGTTCAAGCTGTTCAAACCGCTTAATCTGTTTGAGCGGTTTAATCCGTGCAACGGTTACAAAGATAAACCACCAGCGCTACAGTTTGTATTGAAATTCCTAAACATTTACGTGAGCGCCATCTGACTGGGAGGATTCAGGATATCCATGGTATCGTCTTTTATACCCATGGCGTAAATCTTAATCCTGGTGAGATATGCTAATATATTGTCAGGAATATAGAGGGATGAAAATATGGGGATGATTATTTTCCCTCTATGTTCAGGAAAATAATCAAAAATCTCTTTGAGTATTTCTTGAAAATCGTTTATGTACTCAGTCCTCGGCGTGGATTTCGTTTCATTTATCAAAAATTTATCATCAAAAACAGCTATGATATCGAATTCCCTGCTCTGTGATTTGTCTTTTGAATGTCTCTTCGTTATTCTCAGACCGAAAAATTCCATGTCCTTGCACCCGAAATGTTTTCCGGCAATTGCCGGAATATTGGGAGCAACGATATCTTCCACAATCGTGCCCATTCTGTTCGCTATATCGCCCAATTGTCTGAAAAATTTATTTCTATCTTCCTGCATCCCGTCTTTAAACGTAGTCATCTCACCCTTGAATCCGCGCATCTCATCTTTAAACTCCAGCATCTCGTTTTTAAATTCCCGCATCTCATCCTTAAACTCCCCCATCTCATTTTTAAATTCCCGGAGTTCCTTTTCCGTTTGTATCTGGGCATTGCCAACGTTCCTGATGTATTCTTCAAGCACCTGTTCAAGGTTGATAACCCGATCTTTTAAAGTAGACATTTACGATTCCTCCATGCTCTAATTCTTTAACATGTAACCATTTGTGATTGTAAAATTAAAACTTACAATTGTCAAGGTATCTTTTCTCTCTGTAATGGACAATATGCAGATATGACGACTGAAGTCGTCATTATAAACTCGGATTTTTTCAAAAATCTACATTGTCATGAAGTTTTTACACGGTAATACCCTAGCGCAGCTACGCCGCAACCAATTCTTCTTTATGAAAAGGGGGAGATTGCTTCGGAAAAGACCCTCGCAATGACAACGTGCTGTGTGCCATCAAAGAGCATAGTAAGTGTCATTGCGAGCGGAGCGAAGCAATCTTTCCTCATAAACAAACTTCACCTCCTGATAAGAAGTACCTTGGACTGTGAAAAACTTACAAAAAAAAGAAGTTTTTACAGAGTAATACTATAGAGACGGGCAATGCTTGACATTATAATCCAGAACGAATATTATTGATATTATTATTCATTATAAACATTTATTGACGAAAGGAATAAGGCGTGTGGGATTATTCTGAAAAGGTAAAAGACCATTTCCTTCATCCAAGGAATGTGGGGGAAATCAAAAACCCCGATGCCGTGGGTGAGGTAGGCAGTTTGGCGTGCGGTGATGCGTTAAAGTTGATGCTCAAATTAGATAGTTCTGAACGGATTGTAGATGTGAAGTTCGAGACGTTTGGGTGTGGAAGTGCCATCGCATCAGCAAGCGCCTTAACAGAGATGATCATGGGTAAAACGCTGAATGATGCCAACAAAATCACCGATAACGATATTGCCAAATATCTCGATGGTTTACCTGAACAAAAGATGCACTGTTCGGTTATGGGACGAGAAGCCCTGGAGGCCGCAATTGCAAATTACAGGGGAATGAAAATCGAGAAGCCTGATATTGAAGGGACTATTGTTTGCAAATGTTTTGGTGTAACCGACACAAAGATTGCCCATGAGATAAAAGAACACAAATTAACGACGATTGAACAGGTTACCAATTATTGCAAAGCCGGGGGCGGATGCCGCTCATGCCATCCACAAATCCAGGCAATTATTGATGAAGTATGGTACAAAGAAAAAGAAAAGGCCATGCTTGAAATGGCCAGAAAACCCACGAAAAAATTGACGAACATTCAAAAGATGAAGTTAATCCAGGAAACGATAGAGAGGGATATTCGCCCGGCCCTTCAGTCCGATGGAGGAGATATAGAATTGATAGATATAGACGGTGACCGTGTCATGGTTTCTCTCCGGGGAAGCTGTGTAGAGTGCCCCAGTTCGAAGGTTACTTTAAAATCCACGGTGGAGGCGAAATTAAGGGAGTTTGTTGCGGATACGATTATCGTAGAGGAGGTGCCCCAATGAAGGTTGTGTATGCTGATAACAATGCCACGACCATGGTTGCCCCGGAAGTCGTGGAAGCCATGTTGCCTTATTTTACCCAGTATTATGGAAATCCTTCAAGCATGCATACCTTCGGTGGTCAGGTAGCCAGAAATATTGAGAATGCAAGGCACCAGGTAGCAGACATTCTTGGCGCAGACCCATCAGAAATTGTGTTTACCAGTTGCGGCACGGAAAGTGATAATGCGGCGATATGGGGAATACTGCGGGCAAATCCCCATAAAAGACACATTGTGACCTCACGGGTGGAGCATCCTGCCGTTTACAACCTGGGTAAGTACCTCGCTCAAAACGGATACCATGTAACGGAATTGGGTGTGGATAGCAGCGGGATGCTTGATTTGAATGAACTAACCAATGCAGTAAGGGAAGATACTGCAATCGTTTCAATTATGTATGCAAATAATGAGACGGGGGTCATCTTTCCTATAGAAGAAATTGGCAATATTGTTAAGCAGAAGGGTTCTATTTTACACACCGATGCAGTGCAGGCAGTGGGTAAGATACCGTTGAATCTCTCAAAAAGCACGATTGATTTATTAACTATCTCCGGCCATAAACTGCATGCCCCGAAAGGTGTGGGCGCATTGTATATCAGAAAAGGCATTACCTTTGCTCCTTTTGTTGTCGGGGGACATCAGGAAAGAAACCGGCGTGGCGGCACTGAAAATGTTCCTTCCATTATTGGCCTTGGGAAGGCATGTGAACTGGTAAAAAAATACATGACTGCGGAACATGGGCAGGTGAAGCAATTGAGGGATAAGCTGGAAAATGAAATACTCAAAAAAGCGCCAGATGCCCGGATAAATGGACACAAGATCAATCGTCTCCCCAACACAACCAATTTGAGTTTTGAATATGTGGAAGGGGAGGCAATCTTGCTCCTCCTGAACGAGAAGGGTATTTGCGCATCATCAGGTTCAGCGTGTACATCAGGTTCTCTCGAACCATCACATGTGCTCAGGGCTATGGGTGTTCCTTTTACCGCCGTACATGGCTCTGTAAGACTGAGTTTGAGCCGCTATAACACGCAGGAAGAAGTAGATTATATTATTGAGCATCTTCCACCCATAATTCGAAGGTTGCGTGAAATATCGCCTTACGGAAGGGAGACGAAGGTAAAGGGGCACGCTCCTTCGTCTTCGGTAAAGATTTGAGAAAATCGTAACTATTTAGCCAACTTCAGTTGGCTAAATAGTTACCAGTAGTTAAAATTATTGAGCCTACACATAAACTCAAAAATAGAACAGTGATAACCGCTGTTATTGTCTGTTTTGGTAAACTTTCTTACCTTTGGAGCGGATGGTTGTGTTATGGTTAAAATCGCCCCCTTCCCATCCTTCACTGTATAACCTTTACCACAAATGTCTTTTTCAGTGTGCCCGCACTGAATATAACCCTTGCCTTTCCAGCCATGTCCTTTGCAGTTATGGTAAATACTGTCTGACCGTTGTCGTTAGTAATACCACTTTGGGGTGAAATTGATATAAACTGTTGACTGAGTGTGCCAACCTTTGCCTTAACCTCTATTCCCCCAACCCGACAACCACCATTGCCAGTTATTATAATCGTAACATCACCACTCTGATTTGTCTTGAGTTTGAGGGTATAGTTGGATATGAATATCTGTTCAGGCTCGCACGTTACCTTCTCTATAATGGCCGTTGTGATAGTTGGCCAGATTGGACTACATGACCCCACGTCATTCCATTTGCCACCTGGCCACATAATTGCATAATCCTCACAATCACCTGAATTACTTGGCTCTCCATTTTTCCAGTGGGTATAGCTTAGAGACTCCCCACTTACCCATTTCCAATTTCCTTCTTCAGACTCGTCTGTATATCCAATCCAGTATGGCTTTTTCACTCCGAAGGTTGCCACTAACCAATTTTGCTCATTCTTATTATTAATGGTCACGAGATGGGCACCCTGGCCAACGGCGTCATTCTCACATGCACGCCAGTCCCCGTCGTCAATGAGTTTGTAGAGGTGTCCATTAGCTGGATTGGTAATCCAACTGTATGCATCCGGTATGGTGGTAAATCCCCATGTATAATCTGCTGTCATAGGATTGCCAGCCTTATCAATAACACCTGTGGTAATAGTGGCCGTGTAGCTTGTTGCATTGTCTAAGGTTGTTGACGGCGTAAACGTTGCCGTTTTGGTGTCAGGGTTATAACTCACAGTACCTGTTATTCCATCAATAGTAAAAGTAGATTCATTGACCGTAGTCTCGTCTATCGGTTCACTGAATATAGCCGTAATGCTTGAATTTGTTGCGACATTGATTGCATTATTTGGTGGATTTGTGGAAATAACCGTGGGGGGGGATTTGTCAGGTACTGTTTCTGTGGTAAAACTCCATATATAGTCGGTACTCATGGGATTAGCAGCCAGGTCTTTTACTCCTGTGGTGATGGTAACTGTATAGGTGGTGGAATAGCTTAAATTTGCCGAAGGGGTGAATGTGACGGTTTTAGTTGTATCGTCATAAATTGCCGAACCAGTTACCCCATTGTTTATGGTAAATGTGGAACCGCTTATTGTTGATTCGTCTACTGACTCACTAAAGGTGGCAGTGATAGTAGCATTGATAGCCACGTTCTTTTCTTTATCTAATGGGCTTGTTGAAACAACTATAGGCGGCGTAATATCAGGTCCTGCGCTACAATCGAATGACACTTCTACAATCTGAAGCCCGCTATCTCCGTCAGCTACGTACGCGGTAGTACCGGAAACAGCAATCCCTCCTGCGTTACCCGGTGAGTCATAGTTTTCCAAGAGTTTAGGCAAGGCGGGATTCGTCACGTCTATGACCTGCAGACCGCCAAACCCATCAGACACAAATGCCGTCGTTCCTTTAATAGCGACTCCCATCGCAAAACCAGGGGTATCATAATTTCCTAAAAAATTTGGCAAGGTGGGATTCGTTACGTCTATGATCAGAAGACCGTTTACCCCATCAGCAACGTAGGCTGTTGAGCCTGAAACAGCGACTCCATAAGCAGTACCTGGTGTATCGTAGTTTTTCTGGAGTATCGGCAAAGTGGTGTCCGTTGCGTCTATAATCTGCAAACCTCTAATTCCATCGGCAACAAATACCGTTGTGGTGCCTGAAATGGCAACTCCGTAGGCAATACCTGGAGTATTATAGCTGCCCTTATACTGGAGGAGATTGGGATTCGTTGCATCTATGATCTGCAAACCGCTATCCCCATCAGCCACAAATGCCATCATGTCGCCTGAAACGGCAACTCCATAAGCAGTACCCGGTGTGTCATAGCTGTCCAGGGGTGCTGGAAAAGTGGGATTCGTTGTGTCTATGATTTGTATACCACTCGTCCCATAAGCAACAAATGCCGTTGTGGTACCTGCAATTGCGATTCCTCTTGCAGTATCGGGTGTACTATCATAGCTTCCCATGAGCATGGGCGAGGCGTGATTCGTTACATCTATGATCTGTAAACCGCTATCCCCATCAGCCACAAATGCCGTCGTGGTGCCGGCAATGGCAATTCCCATTGCATTACCGGGCGTGTCGTAGCTTCCGACTTTAGGCGAGGAGGGGTTCGTTACGTCTACGACCAGCAGGCCGGTTTTGCCATCGGCTATATATGCCGTGGTGTCTGATATCACAACTTGTACAGCAGTGTCCGGCGTTTCGTAACTTCCCAATAACTTAGGTGAAGAGGAATCCGTTACATCAATAATTTGAATTCCGCCATACCATTCAGCTACATATGCCGTAGTACCTGAAATTGCGACGCTCACAGCAGAGCCTGGCGTAGCAAAACTTCCCAGAGGTATAGGTGAGAAGGGGTTCGATACATCTACGATCTGAAGACCTCCTTCCCAATCAGCCACATATATCGTAGTGCCTGAAAGAACGAGTCCTGCTGCTTGTCCGGGCATTCCAAGGGTTTTCAGGAGTTTTGGGTCGGTGTGATTTGTTACGTCTATAATTATTAGGCCAATACTGTCATTAGCTATAAAAGCCGTGTCACCGGAAAGAGTAATCCCAAATACTGTACCAAGCGGATCATAGTTTCCCACCAAATAAGGAGAGGCATGATCTGTTACGTCTATGATCTGCAAACCGCTCGTCCCATCTGCCACGAATGCTGTATCACCTGAAATAACTACTCCATATGCAATGCCGGGAGTATCATAGCTTCCCAGGAACTGAGGGGAAGCGGGATCCGTTACGTCTATGATCTGTAGACCGCTATCTCCATCAGCCACGTAGGCCGTGGTGCCGGAAATAGCAACCCGATATGCAGTACCGGGAGTATCATAGCTTCCCAGGAACTGGGGGGAAGTGGGATTCTTTACATCTATGATCTGCAAACCGCTCCTCCCATCGGCCACGTATGCCGTGGTGCCGGAAACAGTGACTCCCCATGCATTGTAAGGAGTATCATAGCTACCCAGGAGATATGTAAAGCACGGCTTGGCGGTTGCTGATTTATTACACACACTTACACCAGATAACGAGCATACGGTGAGCGACAGAAAAAATAATAATGATATGATTCTTTTAAAAAAACGCGTGTTCTGAAAGAATCCTGCCAATTTCACCGGAACTGCCCACACACCTTGATAGTATGTAGGCATTGTAGCCGTTAACAAATTGTGACGTGCCCGGTTATCATAACAGTTGTGCGTAAAGATATATGATTTCATAAAAGAAAGCTCCCTTGTGTTATGCTGTATGATAAAGCATGAAAACTTTTGTCAATTTTATTTTTCTTGTACAAGCAAAGTTCCCCTTGCCCCTTTTTCCGCCCGCCACAGGGCATGGTCAACGATTGGGAATTCTCCGGTTGCCAGTGCCTGGAACTCAACCACAGCGGCAGATCCGGCCTGGATGTACGCAGTTTCTTCGTCTCTTGTTAAAGCGCTGTAATGGGTCGGATAAAATTTATCAAATATCTGCCCGATGATATGAAAATTAGCGCCTATGTTCGGTCCACCTGTAACGAAAAATATACGGACAGTATCCTTCTTATCTACAGTTACCGGACCATATATTGATGGATCGAAAAGCGCTTTCGTATGTCCATTAAAGGTGAAACAATCAGGGTGTTCAGCTCTCGCTTTCTCCACATCGAGGTCATACCCATCGAGGACATCCGGCGCTTCCTCAATACCTGGCTTAAGATACCATTCGCTTTGTCCAATATAAAATTCTTTGGCAACTTTGGGAAGCCCGCCTCTCGGTTCTACCATGATCAGACCATACATACCATGCGATACATGTTCCCACGGCATTCCCATAGCGCCGCAGTGATAGATATATGCGCCTTCTCTCATAGCTTTAAATTTTAGAGTTTTGGTTTCGCCCGGCTCAACATCCATAAGCATGGCGCCAATACCGGCGTGGAAATCTAAATTATGCGGTGTGTTAAATTCCTCGTTGGTGAGATTAATAACAACCGTATCACCTTCCATAACCCGTACCATGGGACCAGGAACTGTAGCGGGACCGATTATATCCCCTTTTTTTTCTGCAAAGGTCCAAAACCAGAATTTTTTCCCGGGAGTCAATTCAGCAATGACTTCCCTGGCGACCAAATCTACCGTTACCGTCTTTGTGTGCCATCTGGCTATCCGGGGTGGAATATCCGTTGGGTCTTTGGCAACATTACTAAAGACATCCACAGCATGAGTGATTGCAGGCTGTGTGATTAATACCAGTCCGTTAAGGCTGGCAAAAGCCATTATTGAATACAGTATCTTCTTGTATCTTTCCATTTTCTTTTACTCCTTAAAGTTTTAAATTTTCGTAATTATGCTATAAATGAATGGATGTTTAAATGAAGCTTCTGGGTGTTTTTTCTGGTGAATTCTTTCGTAATATATTAAACCTGTAATTCAGGGACATGTCAACTACTTTTGGCTTTGCCGTGTACAAAAGGGATATCGCTCGTTAGACTGTCGGGTACGTATTATAATTGGAATTTTGGGATTTGGCATTTACTTTTAGAGGAATTTTGATAGGCTTATTTATATGAGAAAAAGTGATGCAATAATTCAAGTATTAAACCAAGCGCTGGATTGTGCAAGCAAGGGGATTATGATCCAGGATATAAGTCGAAGGGTGGTGTTTTTTAATCGTGCCTGTGAAGAAATTACACGATGGCCAAAGGAAAAAATTCTTGAGAAAGATTGCGGAGATATTTTTTGTTGTCACACATCTACCGGTATGTGCTTAACAGAGAAATTTTGTCCGGGTATGGACATTTTTCACGGCAAAATTTCCAAAGCTTCCCGGGAGCTTTTAATCAAACGTGGTGATGGGAGCGAGTCGTGGATAGAGGCGAGCGCCTCGGCGATCAGGGACAATGATGGAAAAGTGACGCATATTGTTACGGTAATCGAGGATATCAGCGAGAAAAAGAGGTTTTCGGATGAGATCATCAGGTTGAAGACCCTGTCTACGCTGGGCGCCTTTGCGGCAGAACTGTCGCACGAAATCAAAAATCCTTTAAATGCCATGAATATCCAGATGGTCTTACTGGAGCGGGAAATACAGGGATTGAATAAAGTAACCAATAAATCAAAAAATGAGCTTCTGGAAACCGTTTCGATTGTACAAAAGGAGCTTGTTCGTTTGAGCGGCTTTGTTGAAGAATGCCTGCACTTTTCAAAGACAGGGGAGTTGAACAAGAAGTATATGGATGCGCGTGAAATGCTCAACGATATTATTTCATTGCTCCTGCCCCAGGCGTTGCTGAGTGGTGTTCATGTAATACTTAAGATGTCCGATGGACTGCCAAAAGTCAGGATGGATAGGGATAAAATAAAGCAGGCGATTATGAATATCCTGATTAACGGCATTGAAGCAATGCCGGATGGCGGGGAATTGAGGGTTGAGGCTAAATCTGTAGAAGGCGAACTCTTGATCTCCTGCAAGGATACAGGTTCAGGGATTCCTGATGAGATCAAAGACAAGATATTTAATCTTTTTTATACCACCAAGGATGGAGGAACCGGGATAGGGCTTGCGCTGGCCCAGAATATCGTTCATGCTCATGGGGGGACTATACGGTTGGAGTCGTCGGCGAAAGGGAGTAAATTTGTTATTGCGATTCCTGTGGATGGTTTTTAGTTTATTCGATAATTAGAATGAAATTTCCTAAATATATTTTCTTAAACGACGCCATCGTTGAAGATACTGCAGGTCATCTTAGTACCTATGATCGTGGTTTTCTTTACGGGGATGGACTCTTTGAGACCATCCGGGCATATTCTGGAAAACCTTTTAGGCTTGCAGACCATATTGAACGCCTCTCGAATTCCGCAAAATATCTTGATATTCCGTTCCTTCAAACAACTCAAGAAATACAAAATATAATTGAACAACTCCTCGAACTGAACAACGTAACAGATGCTTATATCCGGATGACGCTTTCGCGGGGATGGAGTGTCAACGGTTTTATTCCTGCACAAAAATGTTACCCAACATTTGTCATCCAGGTAAAAGAGATTTCTCTCTATCCCGGCCCATTATACAAAACGGGAGTGAGTCTTATTACTTCACCTGTCCGGAGAAGTACATCCTGCCCCATTTCACGACACAAGACACTCAACTATTTGACAAACTATCTCCAGAAAAAAGAGGCGATTCATCGGGGCGTCCATGATGTACTCGTTCTGAACACTGATGGGTACATTGCGGAATGTTCTGTAAGCAATATCTTTATCGTTGAAAAAGGAGTGGTTATCACCCCGTCTTTAATGGCAAATATTCTGCCCGGCGTAACACGAAAAATCGTTATGGAATTGTGCGCGAAAAATGGTATTCATGTGTCAGAAGAGCTTTTTGGTCTGGAAAGGGTTCTCAGTGCTGATGAAATCTTTCTTACTAATTCTCTCATGGAAGTTATGCCCGTTTCCCGGATTGATGGAAAACCAATAGGAAGAGGTGTTCCCGGCGTTACAACCGTGACTTTACATGAGAGGTATAGGGAGTTAATTTAACACTAGCGGAGTTCCTTCAGTATTAAAGGCTGTTGCATTATACGCAATGGGAACTATCAGCCGGATTTGTTTCTTCAGACGATATTCCTTTGAAGAGCAACGGTTATCTATCAGAGAGAGGTATGATTACCTCCCGGAAATTTTACATATAAATGATCGGGGCGAGAGGATTTGAACCTCCGACCTCGACGTCCCGAACGTCGCGCTCTAGCCAAACTGAGCCACGTCCCGATTTTACGATATATATTTGTATCCATTTTATCCCCTCTTGTCAAATAGTATTGTTAAAATTAACGAAGAAAATTGTGCCTCTTTAATTGCCTTACGCTCATCTCTTGCTTGCACCCGTATTTTGCTCGTTTGGGCATTCTTTCCCACTTTTCTTTCTTATGATTTTTAATTTTGCTGATAAAGTTAAAAAAACCTTGCAATCCTCTTCGTTTTTGCTAAATTTAGATTTTTATGAAAAAAAACATTTATTTATCATCTATGGCTGAATTTAACATTTTCAAAACTGAGGAAGATTTTTGTCGTAATTTCGAGCAAATCAAACCATTGATGAATACGACAGAAGCTTTTTATGAAAGTTCCCGATGCTTGTTTTGCTATGATGCTCCATGTGTGAAAGCTTGTCCGGCAAGTATTGATATTCCGCTGTTTATCAGGCAAATTCAAACCAACAACATTTTCGGCGCCGCCAAAACGATCTATGAATCAAATTATCTGGGCAATGCTTGTGGAAAAGTTTGTCCAACAGAAGTATTGTGTGAAGGCGCTTGTGTATTTAACAAGCAGAAAATTAAATCGTTAGAAATCGGTCGCTTACAATCTTTTGCAACCACAACTGCAATTTTACATAACAAGAAATTATTTGCAGTTCCGGAAGACAAAAGCGCAAAAGTAGCAGTTATTGGTGCTGGACCAGCCGGAATTGCATGTGCCTGCGAACTGCGTTTGCATGGTTATCCGGTTGATATTTATGAAGAAAAGGCACAACCTTCGGGACTTTTGATACATGGTGTTGCTCCTTACAAAATCGGAAATTTAGAAATTATTTTCGAAATCAATTATTTACAATCAATCTTCGGATTTACCGTGCATTACAAGTCGCCTGTCAAAACCAAAATTGATTTGCAAAAATTGGAGAAAACATATTCTGCAATTTTTCTCGGAATAGGTTTAGGGAATACCAGGAGTTTGAATATCAGTGGTGAAGATTTGAAAAATTGTATCGGTGCAACCGAATTCATTGAGCAACTTAAGTTAAATCACCTGACCACGGTTGTAGGAAAAAAAGTAGTGGTTTTAGGTGGTGGTAATACCGCAATGGATGCAGCTTCTGATGCAGCACGTATGGGCGCCGAAACGGTTATTTTGGCTTATCGTGGCAATAAAGCAGCAATGAAAGCGTATCATTTCGAATACGAACTTGCTAAAAATGTTAATGTTCAGGCGATTTTCAATGCCATGCCGGTTGCAATTACCGGTTATGGACAAGTTTCGGGCGTTAAGTTTCAGAAAACTCAAACTCAGAATGGAAAATTGCAGGCGGTTGCAGGTAGCGAGTTTTCGATTGACTGTGATATGGTAATAAAAGCTACCGGTCAGAAAAAGCAATCAGATTTTTTGAAACTGATTGATAATCTCAAACTTGACGATTCCGGGCGAATTGTAACTCAAGCCGGAAACGGACAAACTACAAATCCAAAGTATTTTGCCGGCGGTGATGCAAGAAACGGCGGTACAGAGGTTGTCAATGCAGCCGCCGAAGGAAAATGGGCTGCTCAGGGAATTGTTGATTTTTTGCAAAAGATGTAAAACCGGAAAAAAACATAACAGTATGGCAGACTTATCAATCAATTTTGCAGGGATAAAAGCACCCAATCCATTCTGGTTGGCATCGGGGCCGCCTACCAACTCGGGTTATCAGGTGATGAGGGCGTTTGATGCCGGCTGGGGTGGCGCTGTTTGGAAAACTATGGGAATTCCGGTAATCAATGTTTCGAGCAGGTATGGGGCTGTAAATTATCGCGATACGCGAATGGCTGGGTTTAGCAACATCGAATTGATTTCGGACAGACCGCTGAAAGACAATCTGAATGAGTTTGAAGAAGTGAAGAAGCACTTTCCGAATCATGCTTTAATCGCATCGCTTATGGTGCAGAGTCGCAAGGAGTGGCATCAGATTGTAACCGATGTTCAAAACGCCGGTGCTGATGGGTTAGAACTCAATTTTAGTTGTCCGCATGGGATGTGTGAACGCGGAATGGGTTCAGCGGTCGGACAAGAACCCGAAGTGCTTCAAACCATAACATCATGGGTAATGGAAGTTGCAAAAATTCCGGTTATTGTTAAGCTGACACCCAATATTTCGGATATTACCGAACCGGCACAAGCAGCGCGCCGCGGCGGGGCAAATGCCGTTTCACTCATCAACACGATACAAAGCTTGATAGGCGTTGATATTGACCGCTTTGTAACATTTCCGGTTGTTGGTACTCAAAGCACAAACGGTGGTTATTGTGGTCCGGCAGTAAAACCTATTGCGTTAAATATGGTGAAAAATTGTGCAAAACACCCGAGCGTTCAACTTCCGATATCGGGTATTGGCGGTATAGAAAACTGGCGCGATGCCGTCGAATTTATTCTGGTTGGTGCTTCGTCGGTACAAGTTTGTACTTCGGTGATGCACTACGGTTTTGGAATAATCAGAGATCTGAAATCCGGACTTGAACGCTATATGGACGAGAAAGGATTTAAAACCGTCAACGAAATGGTTGGAAAAGCACTTCCAAACATAACAGCCTGGGAACATCTTGATCTGGAATATAAAATTGTTGCCAACATCAGCAATGAAAAATGTATCGGTTGTCAGTTGTGTTACATTGCTTGCGAAGACGGTGCGCATCAGGCAATTGAGCTTTCGGCTGATATTCAGAACCGTACGCCGAAAATCAACGAAGACAACTGTGTTGGCTGTAATTTATGTTCGCTGGTTTGTCCGGTTGAGGGTTGTATTATGATGATTCGCAAAGACGATGGTTCAAAAACGATAACATGGCACGAACGGACTGAGGCACGGAATATTCCGACAACTTTTGATGACCCGCTTGCCGGAGGATTGGCACATCATATACCACATCCGACCGAAGCACTCAAACGTCACAAATAGGTATCATGCTCAACCATCCAACGTCGTATAACATTGGCAGGAAGGTTGCGCCTTAAATATTAAATTGTTACGATTCAGTATTGGTAAAAGAATTTTGCCTTCACCTGTAATTAACAGGCCCGGCCAGAGGCCCTCGTCTCTTACGCAGCTACTCTTGCGTTCAGGTTCGTTACAAGCCGGCAGTGTTTTAATATTGCCGGGTTGCTTCCGTTTCGTGGATTGAGCGCTGGAATTGGTCGCTTGTGAGTTCGGCAGTGAAGCGTACATCATCTGCGGTAAGGGCCTTCACAACAACTTGCCATTTGGCCGTGGTTTTCGGGGAGAGCGTGGACAGCGGTACAAATGTTATTCTGCGACCTTGTGCCTGGACGGTTGTTGCGCCAGTACCTGAGACGAACTCCTGGCTGTCTTCCAGCGTGCAAACAATTGCCACGTTCGTGAGTATGCCCGAACCTTGATTGGTCACGTTGAGTTCGTAGGTTTCCTCCTGCCCTACCTCAATTGGATCTGCAACGTCTATGACCTCAAGGAGAACTGCGGGGATGCCGGAGACGTGAGTGACGCACATCGTGTTCACGGGTGGGGCAATGGCGCCGTGCGCGGTGGAAGCAAATGTCAGAGAGCCTGGTTGTGGTGCGGTAAAGTTTGCACAGAGCGGCTTGCTCGCACCAGGCGCAAGATTTGAAATGTACCAGGTCAGGCGGCGTGCTGCAGGGTTGTTCTTGCCGGCTGAGTTCACAAATATCGCCCCCGTGGGAATCGGCAGCGTTACGGTAACCATCTCGTCCCGCACATTACCGTTATTCTTCACATTCAGACAGACCAGCATGGGGCGGTGTACCGAAACCTCATCTGGTGCATTACACCCAATTGTCAGGACGGGAACACGCCTATCAGGGCCAAGGTCTTCAACCCAGAAATTGCAGCATGGTTTGGGCGTTACACAGCGGTAACGACGACCTTTCGAGTAAAAGAAGAATTCATAAGCCTCAATCGGCTCCTCTCCGCCCCAAATCAAATCACGGATCAGAAACGGTTCGCCATTCCTGCGCGAGGACATTGCCGGCAGGTAAGCTCCTACCGGTATCTGCAGCGCCTTAATCGTCTCAGTCGCTGCCGCATGACGGAAATCCTCAATGCTTCCCTGCCAGCCGTCACAGAGGTTCAGGATAACATCAATGTCGGCGAAAAGCTTTTCTGAAGTTAAACGGTTACGCAGTTCTTCCGGCGTGTTGACTGGATCGGCAAAGCGCGTGGTGGGATGTCCCAACCGGCGCGCGATGTGTTGTTGGGCATGGAGCGGCATTGCTACCGCCATTACCAGCGCTACCAATGGTACGAAGACTATGCATAGTTTTTTCATTATGATCATCTGAATTTGATTTCGTTCAGCAATAGGTGACAACTCATTAAGAAATGCAGATATTGCTTTTTTCAATGAGAAAACATGGATAGTTTGTTTTCATTTCATTTTTTGCTCTTTGCTAAGGGAAATTAACATAACTAACTTTATAACGGATAGTTATGTAACTGTACACAAAAAAATTAATTTTTTTCAAAAATTACGTGCTTTTGACTATAGAGGCGATCGGATTCATAAGCAATGTTAATAAAAGGATAAATCAAGGAAACAAAAATCAAATTGTCTTGATTGCCTTGAAGTTACTGATAAAATGAAGGGGAATAAAAACAGACAGGAACTCCTGAAAACACTTAAAGATACGTGTATATTAACGAGGAAAATATCATGGCTGGCTTATATGGAAAGTTATTGGTCTCTGCATATATCATCTTTGTTGTCGTTCTCCTGTGCTTTGTTATTATGTCGTCATGGTACGGACGAAGGGCACATAAAACGCTGCCACCCGAAAACTAGGTCATTGCAAAGGCACTTTTTTTACCAGTATCATAGCGCATAGCTAACTGCAATTAAATCCCCCTTAAAAAAGGGGGCAAGGGGGTTGTTGAAACGAGCAGAAAAAAAGAAGTTTTCACAAGGTAACGCTATAGCTGTAAAAAAGTTAACCACACATACACGAACAAAGGAAACGAAAATGAAAACAACCACGGAAGAAAAAGTATTACGTTTTGAAAACTTGACAATATCTAAAGATGTGCGGAAGGCTATAGAAGACCTTGGTTTTGAAGAGGCGACTCCCATTCAGGCTCAGGCCATTCCCCATATTTTAGAAGGAAGAGATGTTATTGGGCAGGCGCAGACAGGCACGGGAAAAACTGCAGCCTTTGGAATTCCGGCGCTTGACATGCTCGATGCGGAAAACAGAAAATTACAGGCAGTGGTTTTATGTCCTACCCGGGAACTGGCAATCCAGGTGGCGGAAGAACTCAAAAAGCTTGCGAAATACAAAAAGGATACGGAAATACTCCCTATCTATGGCGGTCAGGCTATAGACCGGCAGATCAGGGTATTGAAGAAAGGGGTGCAAATTATTGTCGGCACTCCTGGCCGTGTAATAGACCATCTGGAACGACAAACATTGAAAATGGATAAGGTAAAAATGGTCGTTTTAGACGAGGCAGACGAAATGCTGGATATGGGATTTCGCGAGGATATAGAATTGATTTTAAAGAAAATTCCCAAGCAGCGGCAAATCGTCCTTTTTTCTGCGACTATGCCTAAGGCCATCCTGGATCTGGCGCACAAATATCAAAATAATCCACAAATTGTGAAGGTGGTGCACAAAGAATTAACCGTTCCCAGCGTTGAGCAATTTTATTTTGAACTTAATGAATCATCAAAACCTGATATTTTATCACGCCTGATGGATATCTATAATCTGAAATCGTCGCTGGTGTTTTGCAATACCAAAAGACGCGTCGATAAGTTAGTAGAAGATATGCAGACAAGAGGATATCTTGCAGACGGCCTGCATGGGGATTTGAAGCAAATGCAGAGAGATAATGTCATGTCCAGGTTTAGAAAAGGGACTATAGAAATGTTAGTGGCAACCGACGTCGCTGCACGGGGCATCGACGTGGAAAATGTGGAGGCGGTGTTTAACTATGACGTGCCGCTCGATGAAGAACAGTATGTGCACAGGATTGGAAGAACCGGAAGGGCGGGAAAAACGGGACGCGCATTCACCTTCGTGGTAGGAAGAGATATTTATCAAATAAAGGATATCCAGCGATACACCAAGTCAAAAATAACACCACAAAAGGTTCCAACCGTGCACGATGTAAAAGAAATCAGGACAGACCTGATGCTTCAAAAAGTAAAAGACGTTATACAGGAAGGACACATGGGAAAATATGTTCACTGGATAGAAGAATTACTCGAAGAAAATTATACTGCTTTGGACGTGGCCGCATCTTTGTTAAAAATTGTTATGGGTGATGAAGAAAACGAGAAACAGTTCCAGGATGAGAAGAGTTCCAGAGGTGCAAAAACCAGTGAAGATATGGACAGATTGTTTATTAACATAGGAAGAAAAGAAAAAATCAATCCAAAAGACATTTTGGCAAGCATAGCGGAGAATACCGGTATTTCAGGTAAATTAATAGGCGCTATTGATATTTACGATAAATTTACTTTTGTAGACGTATCGAGAAAACATTCAGAAGAAATTCAAAATGCTATGGAAGATGTTAAAATTAAGGGGAAAAGAATTTCCGTAGAACCTGCAAACAAGAAATCTGAGGAGTTTTAATGTATCATTTGTTTTCTCACGTGTAACGCCGGTCATTCGTCTCTTTTTTGCTATAAAGACACAAAGAAAATACTTTGTGCCACCGTGGATATCTTAAGACTCCGGTTTAATTTAATGTATAGGAATTTCAATATTGTAGAGACGCAGGATTTTGCGTCTCTACATGCGCATGTTTAAAGTTGCCGAAGGCCTAATATAAAGGAACATCACCCTTGTACAGGTTACTCGCTATCCTTCTCATCTTATGTTTCATGAGTAGTTTCAGATGTGCTCCCCTTGGTTTCACTCCACGGTTATGCGATGCATTTGCAACGGATGTAAATTCAAAAACAGCCTGGGATATCGATATCCAGGGATATGGGCTTGCACATGCTGCCTTACAAATTGCCCGTGAATCTTACCCTGAAACAGACAGTGAGCAATCCCTGAAAAAGCTGAATACCATTATCGGGAATATCAGGACAACCCTCGGCGATGAAACCGAACCTGAACAAATCATCAAAACTATTAACCTGACGCTTTTCAATGAACTCCAGTTTAAATATGTGCAAACAGGGAATCTCGAACACATTTCCTTAAACAAGGTACTGGATACAGGCATTGGCAATTGTGTCGGTCTTTCGATCCTCTATCTGTGCATAGCAGAAGGCTTGCACCTCCCTTTTTATGGCGTAAGCGTGCCGGAGCATATATTTGTACGCTATGACGACGGTGATTTTCGGAGAAATATTGAGACCGGTTACGAAGGTATGACCACCCCGGACAGTTTCTATATAAACAAGGCGGGTAAACGTATATCACAAATAAGCATCAAAAAAGGGCATTATCTCAAAAACCTCACCACCAACGAGGTCATTGCCAATATCTACCTTAACCGCTCGATTATACAAAAGGAACGGGGCAATATAGACGCCGCCCTTAAGGACGTCAATCGAGCCTTGGAACTGCACGGCAATGATGCCGTTGCGTTTTGTAACCGAGGGGTAATTTATGAGAAGATGGGGGAGGAGGAACGTGCGCTCGAAGATTATAACAAAGCTATCGCCCTGAATCCCGATTATGCGCCTACCTATTACAATCGCGGTTCTGTTTATGCCGCTCTGGAGACATTTGACAAGGCCATCATGGACTACAGCAAGGCTATATCCCTTGACCCAAATGCCATTCTCTCCTACTACAATCGTGGAGTTGCCTTTGAAATGATCGGCAGGAAAGACCTTACCATCGAAGATATGAACAAGACTATCTCTTTAGACCCTGCATTTGCCGATGCCTATGCCCACCGCGGTCTTGCCTATGCCGAATCGGGCGAATCAGAAAAGGCCATGGCAGACTTTGACAAGGCGCTCGAACTCAATCCCAGCCACACCGAAATTTATATGAAGAGAGGCATCCTGTATGCAGATTTACAACAGTATGACGAATCGATTAAAGATTTTACCGCCTTCATCCACCATACGCCCGGGAATGCCTTTGCTTACTATCTCCGCGCAAAGGCGTATCGGGGAAAAGACGATAATGAAAACGCCATGAAGGACTATGATAAAGTTATAGAACTGAGCCCCCGGCTGGCAGGTGTCTATTTTGAACGGGGGTATCTGAAGAACCTCATGGGAAAACATTACGATGCACTGGAAGATTTTAATACCGCTATAGAACTCTTTCCCTATAACCCCTTAGCGTATCTTTACCGGGGAGATACCTTTTGCCTGCTGGAAAACAACGAGAAGGCAATCCCTGACTATCAGACCTATTTAAAACTCAACCCTGATGCCACCAATGCCGAAGAGATAAAAAACAAAATAGAGGAAATAAGAAATGGCCGGTAACTCAATCCTTCAGGACTGAGTGTAGAGACGCAAGACCTTGCGTCTCTACATGATCATTTTCTGTCGGTTGGATGGAGAAACAATACCCAACATTTCGCAAATCACTAAAACTTCACATACCCCTTTTCTTCCAGGTACTTTATTATAGCCCGTGTTGATTCTTCAATGGACATCTTTGAGGTGTCAATCGTAAGTTCAGGATTGAGCGGTTCTTCATACGGCGCTGATATGCCGGTAAACTCCTTGACTTCACCCTTGCGCGCCTTTTTATAAAGCCCTTTTGTATCCCGCTCCTCACAAACCTCCAGAGGGCATTTTATATAGACCTCGATAAATTCCCCCTCTTTTAAGAGTTTCCGGGCGTTATCCCTGTCCTGCCTGTAGGGCGATATAAACGCTGTTATGGTTATGATATTTGCATCGGTAAACAGCTTCGCAACCTCGCCAATGCGGCGGATATTCTCAGAACGGTCTTCAGGTGAAAAGCCAAGATTTTTATTCAGGCCAAAACGTATATTATCGCCATCAAGTATGTATGCCTGATGTTTATTCTCCAGGAGGGCATGCTCAAGCTCAACGGCAATGGTTGATTTACCAGCGCCTGATAAACCTGTCAGCCATACGGTAACCCCCTTTTGTTTCATTAATCTTGTCCTGTCCTCTTTGGTAATCTTGCCATGATGCCATTTAATATTAGTGGATTTCTGCTCTGACATGTCGTCTCCTTTTTAAAAGTATCATCGAATTAAATAAATAATTCCCAGGCGTATATGTTATGGTAGGGGCAAAGCATTTACCCGAAGCCGGTATTGCTCTATGCTTATTGGGAATTAATGATAGCTTCGACCAGCTACGGCACAATAAAGAGTTACATTTTAAATTTTTGAATAATATAAGAACAACACTGGAAATGCAACCATTTTTTACTTAACATTACTTTGTTAAAAAACGTACATAAAAAAATATTTTTAAGTCGTAAGTAGAGTAGGGCACAACTTATTACTTTTCAATGCTTTGTGACTTATTTTTATCCTTTTTTAACAAAGTAATGTGAAGTTTGTTTATGAAGGAAAGATTGCTTCGCTCCGCTCGCAATGACAACGTGCTGTGTGCCACCAAAGTGCATAGCAAGTGTCATTGCGAGGGCCTTTTCCGAAGCAATCTCCCCGCTTTCACAAGAAAATTGGTTGCGGTTTAGCTGCGCTATGTACTTGAATAAATGTAAGTCCCTGATATAGGAGATTTAACTCAATCAACACGGGCGCTCCATCCTTGTCAACTGCAACATCCCAGGAAGCTAAGTCAAGATAGAATAAATTTCGATGGAGGTTTTTTGCAAAATTGGTTACTTCAACCCCAATCTTCTATAAATAGTTTTAAAATCAATTTCCCGCTCCACCACTTCAGAGGCACGGCATACTTTAGACTTGTTGTGTATGCTGACATATCCAGAGAGCGTTTCGCATACTTCAAGGGTACTTGCCGTATCGGCGCGGACGACTACAATGGGCACGCCAATTTCCTGGGCGCGGCCAAGAATAGAGGCGTTAGGATAAAGCTCGCCGGTAAGGATAAGACACCTGGTAGGAGTTTCAAGCGCAGCTAATTGGATATCGCTCCGGTCTCCGCCGGTAATAACCGCCTTATTTGAAACCTTGCGGAAATAACTCAGGGCGCTTTCTACGTTCATTGCACCAATCATAAAATGTTCAATGAGTTCGTCCACCCTATCCTCGCAACAGAGGACATGCCCATTCAGGGCGTTCACAATCTCCCTGATTGTCACCGCACCGAGAATGGGATCCTTCTGAATAATTCCCAGCGTTTCAATCCCGTTCGTTTTAAGAAATGGAACCAGTATTTCCCATACATAATTTAATTTTGTGGAGGGAACAAGGTTAAATACCACGCCGAGCAACTGGTCTCCCAGCATCTTTGATGCGTACAGGAATCCATCGAGCGTATCGACGTGAGAATGATACTTATCTATAAAGATTACTCTTGCCCTGGATTCCTTGATAAAATCCAGTTCGGAGAAATGAAGACACATACCTCCGGAAAGCCGTCCCACGCCCCGTGCTATCATGATATCTTTTCCCAGAGACGCCTGCTGGAAGGCCGTCATGGTTTTCTGACGGACATTCAAATCCTCGCCACTCATCAATCGTCTGATGAGGTCGTCTGTCAAAACTACGGGGCAAATCGAATGGAGTGGTTCACTTACTTCCAGCGCCTGGGAAAGAAAGATCGCATCCTCGTCAGTAAGCACATTCTCAACAAAAGCCGGAGAAAACCCCATGGGTTTAAAGTAACCAACGTTATAGCCGTCTTTCTTGAACTTTAATCCCAGTCCAAGACAAATGAGATTCTTTCCGGAAAAAGGTGAAACAGAGGCAATAAATATAGGTATCATGGCGTTTCTCTTTCCTTGTAATTAGATTTTAAACTTTTTAATCGATTCTTTAAAATTATCCGCCAGTTTATTCAATTCAACAACTGCTGCTGTTGATTGTTTCAAACCAACGGCCGTTTGTTTTACAACTTCAGATATCTCTTTCATCGTATCAGCCACCTGTTCCGTTGCGCTTTTCTGCTGCTGCGTTGCCATAACAATCTGTTTGGCGGCGTCGGTCGTTTCTTTCGTCAGATGCAGGATTGATTCGATTGACCGTCCTGCATTTTGAACAACTTCCATGCCTTTTTCCACATTTTTAACGCCTTGTTCCGTCGTTAAGACTGCTGCGTTCGTTGCTTCCTGAATCTCGGAAATAACACCCCTTATCTCATCAGCCGCTACCCGTGTCCGCTCCGCGAGTCTCCGCACCTCAGCGGCAACCACCCCAAAACGCTTGCCAAACTCACCCGCCGATGACGCCTCTATTGAAGCATTGAGCGCAAGAAGATGGGTTTCTCCCGCAATTTCTTTTATAATTCCCAGCACATCTCCTATCTTTTGCGATTTTTCACTGAGTGAAATGATCTTACAAGCATTTTCCTTCGTCACATTCTTGATATCTTCCATAATATGAACAGATTCCATAACTGATTCTGTGCCATGCCGACCCGAGGCTTCTGAACCTTCAGCGGCCCTGGCAACAGACTCTGCATTTGCCGCAATTTGTTTTGATGAACTGGCAAGCTCCTCAATTGTTGCCGTTATTTCACCAACGGAGGCAGCAAGCTCGGAAGTTCCGCTCGATTGTTCTTCTGAACTGGATAAGATTTCCATTGAAGCAGAGGAGATACGTGCAATAGACTCCTGGGTTTGCCTGATCATCGTGCGTAAATTTTCCAGCATGGAGTTAAATGCACCGGCAAGTTCCCCCTTTGCCTCCACGCTGGCGGTAAGGTCTCCACTTGATATAATTGTTGCCTGCCTTGCCAACAATCGCATATTCTTTATCATTTCATTGAATACCTTTATCAAGAAACCGATTTCATCATAGCTTTGTATCTTTACATCCCGGTCTAGTTTTCCCTCTCCGACATATTCGGCAATCTCTGTTAACTCCTGCACGGGTTTAACGGTAGCACGTGCTGAAAAAATAGCAATAAGGACTACGATAACCACCACTGCCGAGACAAGAATTATCTGATTCTTCCTGTTCGTTCGCAATGGCTCAAATGCCTCTTTCTCATCAATCTCCGCCAGCAATATCCAGTTTGTATATTTTATGGGATGCCAGGAACCTATTACCGGAATATTCCTATAATCTGGATAGATAGCAACCCCACTTTTGCCGGCCCTACCCTCCTGTGCTCCAAGGGTATCTACCTTCACCTTGAGCACCGAATCTTTCTGGAACCGGGACTCTGAAACCATAAGCTTTTCCTTGTTCACGATGTACGTCTCTCCTGATTCGCCCAGTCCTTCTCTATTCGTTAACACATCAGAAACCCTACCCATGTCTATTTCCAACATAACGCATCCAACAAATCGACCTTGCGGGTCATTGCAGGGTGTTATGATATACATGAGATTTTCACCAGCAAATTTATTATAAAACAGATCGGTGAAACAGGTATGCTCCTTACCTTGTTTAAAATAGGCCTCCGTTGAAACATCTAAACCTACTTCTTCTGCATGTTTATGCTTCGTACCGGTTAATTCTATCTTTCCTTCAGCAGAAACCAGCATGATATCTTCGTATTCATCAGAAGACAAAATCCGGTTTAAGTGTTCCTGCGTATTCTTTAATATTACGTTAAAATTAGCATCCGTCTTATTTTTCTTTTCGATTGATACCTGTTGTAAAAATTCTATGAGAATAATATGTTTTGCAAGGCCTTCCGCATCAAGTTTCACGTCTTCCAGCCTGTCATTCAAAAACAGGGCGCGTGTTTTCCCTACAGATGTTAAATTATTACATACATTATCATAAATAATGGCGGATGTTTTTCTTTCATTTGCAAATACGATACAAAGGATAGGCACTAAAGTCACTACAAGCAAAACAACAATTAAATTTTTCGTTAGTTTGAGTTTTTGAACAACTTTTACCTTTATAAGCACAAATAAGGAAATATTAAACGCAAGGATAATTGCAAGTGGTATGATGAGATTCCAGTAAATATCCAACATAATTATTTCTCCTGTTTTAATAATAGTCCTTCTATATCCAGAATGCCCATCAAACCATGAGCAGTCTGTGCCTGCCCTTTTACATAAGCGCCTGTTTCGTTACTCAACGTAGAAAGTGGAACTTCAATATCTTTCTTCATGATATCGTATATATTGATGACTTCATCACAATAAATCCCCACGGGGCCTTCTCGTGTTTTAATCACCACGACACGGCTTGTCCCCGCCGGGACTGAATTTTTTATATTGAGTAATGATTTTATATCCACAACGGATAAAATTTCTCCATGAAGATTCATAAGTCCCATAATATGCGGAGGAGTCCCCGGAATGGCTGTAATTTTCACTGGCATAGCAACCTCCCGGGCCTTTTCAATAGGGATGCCATAGAGTTCTTTCTCAAGTCGTATTTCTACAAACTGCTGTACCTCGTTTCCCGGGTTTTGTTCCTGTTGAATACCGCCTATAACCTGATTTTTATCGGCAATCATTGATTGTTCTCCTTCATCGTTTTTGCAAACAACTTTTATGGAAAAAGAGTGCTGCCTTTCCGGATTGCAGTATAATATTATTCTGTAAAAACTTCTTTTTTTTGTAAGTTTTTCACAATCCCATGTACTTCTTATCAGGAGGTGAACTTTGTTTACGATGGAAAGATTGCTTCGATCCGCTCGCAATGACCCCGGACGACTAAAGTCGTCACTACAAACGCTCGCAATGACAATGTGCTGTGTGCCATCAAAGTACATAGTAAGTGTCATTGCGAGGGTCTTTTCCGAAGCAATCTCCCCACTTTCACAAGAAAATTGGTTGCGGCGTAGCTGCGCTAGGGATTAACTGAGAAGTTTTGTGGCTACCGCAAGTTATAGCAATTCGCCACATTATTTGCAAACGAAAAGAATTTGACTTATCTCCCTAAATTTATTACAGTATCCGTCCAAATTAGTTATATGGGAATACTTTTGAAATAAAAGAGCGAAGAATACACATTCAGAAATGCTTTACAGGTTGGTTGTCAATGGTAATTACAAAGCAAAAAAAAACAGCCTTGTTTGAAGACTTTTCACTGCTTATGGGCAGAGAAAATGTGCTTTCGACGATTGAAGAGCGGATTTGCTATGCATACGATGGCACAAAACAAAAATACCTGCCTGACGTCGTCCTGCGCCCTCATACAACACGGCATGTATCTGACGTCTTACGTTATGCATATAAGCATGAAATACCTGTGTACCCGCGAGGCGCCGGTTCCGGGCTGACTGGCGGCGCAGTGCCCCTGAAAGGCGGGATTGTACTGGATTTCACCAGAATGAATAAAATAGGGGAGATTATCCCTGAAGACCTTACGGCTACGGTTGAACCGGGCGTTGTTACTCAAGCATTGCAAACCGAAGTAGCGAAATATAAGCTCTTTTACCCGCCTGATCCTGCGAGCGCGGCATTCTCTACCATTGGCGGGAATGTTGCCGAATGTTCGGGAGGAATTACCGGTTTAAAATATGGGGTAACGAGAGACTATATCCTGTCTCTTGAAGTGGTACTTGCCGATGGAAGCATTATTCACACGGGCCGTAAGACCCTGAAGAGTGTAACGGGATATGACCTGACCCGTCTATTCGTCGGGTCAGAAGGTACGCTTGGTGTTTTCACCCAAATTACGGTAAAATTGATTCCTCTTCCGGAAAAAATTGAAACACTTTTAACCTTTTTTAAAACGCCCCGGGAAGCGGTAAAAGCTGCCAACCAAATTATTGCAAATAATTTACTCCCGCGAGCGCTGGAGTTTATTGACAAGTCGAGTATTGATTGTATAAGTAAATATAAACAAGAAATACAAATACCCTCAGAAGTAAATGCAATTCTCCTTATCGAAGTCGACGGAAAAGAGACGAGCGTCAGGACAGAGTTGGGCCTCATTGAAAAAATAGTTGCTGAAAATCATGCCTTTAAGGCGATATCGGCAAAAACTGCTCTTGAGCGTGAGATATTATGGGAAGTACGGCGTGCTATCTCCCCGGCGCTCTATAAAATTGCGCCTTGTAAGATTAATGAAGATATCTGTGTTCCGCGCAGTAAGATTTTGGAAATATTACAGAGAATAACTGATATTCATAAACGGTATCCGTCGTTGCACGTTGCCAACTTCGGCCACATAGGGGATGGCAACATTCATGTCAACATCATGCATCAGGAAGGGAGCCAGCAACATACGCTGGCAGAAAGCATGATAGAAGAAATTTTACGGCAGACCGTTGAGGTAGGCGGCACCATTTCTGGAGAACATGGTATTGGCAATGTAAAATCAAAGTATGTGCCTCTTGAAATACCGCCAGGAGAATTACAAATCATGAAGGATATAAAGCATTTATTTGATCCCAAAGGAATTTTAAATCCCGGCAAGATGTTTCCGGATTAGTTTTATATTTAATAAAGGAGAAGTTTGTATATGGCGTTATCGAGAATTGCAAGAGAGGTAAAAACGTCAGCAACGCTTGCTATTACAGCCAAGGCTAAACAGTTAGCGGCAAAAGGAGTTGACATAATCGGATTTGGCGCCGGCGAGCCTGACTTTGATGTACCTGAAAATGTAAAGAATGCTGCAATTAAGGCCATCAGGGATGGCCACAATAAATACACCCCGACGTCGGGCGCACCCGATTTGAAAGAGGCTATTAGCGAAAAACTCCTCAAAGATAATAACCTGAAATACAGCCCTTCGCAGATTTTAGTATCTGCAGGCGCAAAACAATCTATTTTGAACGTGGTGCTCGTTGTGTGTGATATCGGAGACGAAGCCATTATCCCTGTTCCCTATTGGGTAAGTTATCCGGAAATGGTAATCATGGCAGGCGCAAAACCGGTTTTTTTAAATACCTCAGATAAAGAGAACTTTAAAATAACTAGGGATTCTCTGGCTAAAGCTATTACACCAAAAACGAAATTGCTCTTTATGAACAGTCCCGGTAATCCTACGGGAATGGTTTATAGTGAAAAGGAATTACGGGATATTATTTGTTTTGCAGTGGAGAAAGGACTTTATGTAATCTCTGACGAAATTTATGAGAAAGTCGTCTATGACGATACTAAACATGTAAGTCCTGCAATTTTTAGCGAAGAATGTTACAAAAAAGTCATTACGGTAAATGGATTTTCCAAGGTATACTCCATGACAGGCTGGCGATTAGGTTACGTTGCCGGCCCGGAAGAAATCATCAAGGCTGCGACAAACATCCAGGACCATACGACCTCCGGGGCAAACTCAATCGCCCAGAAGGCAGGAGTCGAAGCGCTCAAAGGCAGTCAGGATTCTGTTGTTTACATGGTCAAAGAGTTTGATAAACGGAGAAAATATGTCATAGACCGGCTGAACAAGATTCAAGGCATTTCCTGTCTGCTTCCACAAGGCGCATTTTATGCGTTTCCCAAGGTATCAGACCTTTACAAGAAAAAGATCGCCGGCCAGTCAGTTACAAACTCTTTTGATCTGGTCAATCTTTTGCTCGAAAAGGCATTTGTTGCCTTTGTTCCCGGCGCGCCCTTTGGCGCTGATGATTACATCAGGATTTCTTACGCGACTTCTATGGTAAATATCGAAAAGGGAATGGATAGGTTTGAAAAATTTTTGATGAGCTAGTGCTGTAAATTAGGCCTTCGGTGACTTTTTATTGTAGTGCAGATATCTTGTGGTCGGCAATAAACCGCTTAAACCGTTTAAACAGTTTGATCCGCGCAAGCGGTTAGAGGATGAACTACCCGCGCTACGATTTGCATTGAAATTCCTATACACAGATAACTGAAAACAGTGTTTTTGTTATGGGTATTTAACACAACATAAAAGAGAGAGGGGTAAGAAAAAGAATATTGATATCTTCGATTTCTATTTTAAGGAGACGGTTTATGAAAAAACATAATGTTTTGACAAGCCTTATTATCGGTTCATTATTGTTTGTTGCTTCAAGCCATTTGCGAACACATGCAGCACAAACGAACAATACGGTTGCTATTCCTGCAAATAACTTAGAACACCTTGATTTGCTGGCAAATACAGGGAAGGCAATAAAAGAAGGTCTCGGAGAAAATGCGAATTTGCTCTCCAGCGGGAGTCAATGGCTTATAGGTTTCGGTCAGAAATGGGACGAAATCAGGCCCGCAGTACAAAGTATTTTAGAAAAAAACGATGGTATGAGAAAACCTCTCAAGCCAAGGGCATCGAGACTTTCTCCGGGAAATGATGTTGATGCAGATTTTGCATATTCCAGAATTTATGGTCAATGCCAGACTGAACCAAGCTCTGCATGGTGGGGAGAAAGCGCCGTTGTTGCCTTCTTCGATGCGGGAAGCTATGTTCGCACCGCCCTCGTTTCTCCAAGCCCGAGCCCAAGTATGAGCTTTAGCAGTATTGGCTGGTGTTGGTCGGGTAACGCAAGCAAGGCTGCCCCGTTATTTAAAGATATGGGACCATTGCTTCCTGACCCCATTGACTGTGAGATCATCTTACAAGATCTTACCGGAAACCCTGTTGTAGCTGCTGCAGGTTCGCCGTCGGGAAGCTCTATGGAGGTGCCTGCTCCAGCGCCACGTTTTTATATTTGCTGTATGTCATACCTTCTTAAAAAATTTGTCCGTTCCGCTGTCACCATGAGTGGTATATCGGTTCTCCAATCAACTGATGGCGGCAAGACATTTGGCGGGGCAGTTCCGGCTGCTGCAAAAAATTATAGCACGCTTTATAACTATGGAGGATTTCTTCTCGATATGCCTCATATGGCAGTAGTGCCTGGCGCCAATGCGAACAAAGACACGATTCATATTGTATATACCGTTGTTAATGTATACTATAGTAGCGTTTATGATCAGTACATTGAATATGTCAAATCCACCGATGGGGGGAAGACATGGACAATTCCAGTAGCCGTCGCTAATTTTGGCTATGGAGGACCACTTGCACAAGGCGCAAAAGTTGCCGTCGCACCCAATGGAACCATTTATGTGGGTTGGGAAGATTATGATACATTTCCTTGTGGAAACCGTCATATCCGGATGAAAAAATCAATTGATGGTGGAGTGTCTTTCGTTGATACTAATCTTGGTACAAGCAATCTTGTCGCCGATGTAATGCGTTGCGGAAATGGCACATTAGGCCAGGGTAATTTTCACAATCCTGTGGACATTGGAGGAGTAGCGGTTGATCCGAAGAATTCGAATACCGTTTATGTCGTCTGGCAGGATGGAAAAGATAAATCTGTCCCAGACCTTTCGGGATGTCTTGATTATCATTTTTCAAATATTTATTTTACCCGTTCTTTAGACGGCGGTATGACATGGTCTGCCCCTGATATGATAAATAGCGATAAACCAGATGCCTTAATAGACCAGTTTCAGCCTTCAATCGTAGTAGAAAAGAAGACCGGGCGGTTATATACCAACTGGAATGATCGCAGGAAGGATAAGAGAAATTTCCTGTTCGAAGCTTATGGCGCCTTTAATCCAACGGGAGCGCCGGGCAACTGGTCAATGCAGGGTACAATAACGAAGGAACAATCTCCGCCTCTTAATGGTGGGTCAGACCCGTTGGTGCCAGTTACGTTTATGGGATACTATAGCACGCCTTGTGCAGATGGCTCTGGTAAAAATCCAGGAGTTATCGCTCCTTATGGCGATTATTCAGGCGGTGATGGAAATGTGGAAATTCAAAAGGTAACACAACTACCGTAAATAGGTAATTTCAGGGCCCGTGTGTTTCGCGGGCCCTTTATTAAGTGCGATTTCGCGTGATTACTCAAAAATGACCGTATTCCTTTGCTGCTATCATGATCCTGGCACATGCCTCCGCATCGGATAAGGCATCGTGATGGTGTAAAGGGATATCAAGATATTTACAAACGGCGGGTAAATTTGCAGGGTGGAGATTCCATGCCCTTCGTGCAATCTTCACCGTACATTGAAATGGGATCGCCGGAGGCGACAGTCCTGCCGACAGACAACATGCTGCCAGGACAGACCGGTCAAAACTTGCGTTATGTGCAGCCAGGAATTCAGCGCCAGCAAATTTTTCTGCTACACAAGGCCACAACTCGCTAAACGTAGGTTTATCAACAACATGTTTCCACGAAATACCGTGAAGATAGGTAAAAACAAATGTACGTCGCGGCGGACGGATGAGGAAGTGTGACCTCTCTACAATTTGACTTTTCTGTACCTTGACCAGCGCAACAGAACAGGCGCTGTCACGCCCAAAATCAGCGGTCTCGAAGTCAATTGCCACAAAGCAGTTTTTATTATTATTTTCAGCCGAGGTAGGATGTTTCATACATCTTGGCACAGCTATGCTGCAATCAAATCCACAGATGAAAGGGAAACACCTCCCTACAGCCCTTTTTCCTAATGGAGGATTTCAGAGTGTCCATTTTAACAAAGGGAGTGAAGAGGGTGTAAAAAATTAACAAAAGAGTATAGGGGTATTTTTTGTTGCGTTACGAAAGCAGATATTGACATTAAAATTATTCAAGCGATTCCTCCATCTGGAGGAATTGGCAGGTATGAGTATCTATGTCACAGCGTGCAGACACTTCGGGTAGAAAATTTAATGCGCAGTGGAATGCGAATTAAAAAACCTATTCTGATTTTACAGGTGATTTCAAACAACCAGAATTGTATGAATCGTCAAGTTCCCCCGAAGATGACGTTTGTGGAGCACCCACATAATATGCTATTGCCTTACAATCTGCAAATTTTTTACCTTTATCATAAAAGGATACCTTTCCTGTAGCTTTAGCACAGGGATGTTTTGACCCACATTCATCCTTTGAAAACTTGAGTGAATAGCCCTGATCAGCTTTTTTATCACCATCGCAGTCAATAAGTGCAGAATAAGAATTTTTAGATATTTTTGGCTTACCTACAAGTTTACAATTTTTTGAGAGCAATAGATTCCCCTTTGCGTCAAAACAAATAAGTAATCCACTTACAAAACAATATTTGGGACGACAATCATAATTAAGGTCGTAACAACTATTCGCATAACAAGGTTTTGTGGAAGCTTCTATCTCCTGTGCTATTATCTGAGTGTGCTTGATGCCAACGACTCCAAGACAGAAACAAACAAAAGCAAGAGTAAGCAGATAATAATTCTTTTTCATATTATACCATCCTTTCAAGTTAAGCTTTTATTCGATTTTCGCATTCCACTGCTTTAAAATATTATAACATAATTTCATTAATAATCAAACTATATAGTGAGACTTACATCTTGTATGATTAATGAAAATACCGATAAAAGTAGAAATTTCTATACAACAAGATTATACATGATATAATGAAGCAAATTTCCATGACGGTTACGGTCACGGGGAATCATAAAAATGAAGATTTTCAGGTAAAAAAAGGGGGAGAATGTGTCATTGCGAGCGGAACGATACAATCTCTCCCATATGACATTGCTTCAGCCAAAGCCTTTTGCAATAACAGTTTCATGCTTATTTTCTCGTGGCATTCTTCCAGGAAATATATATTGTTACGGTTTAAATAACTATTTGTAAAAAGGAATATCGTATGTCAAAGGAAAAACTTCCAAAACAGTATCTGCAAATAAGAAAGAGGCACGAAGACTTTTTTGATGCGGTTGAGAATCTTGGAAAAGTCATAAAACTGGAAGGCCCTCTGGATGAGAGGACTGCGCTCCTCATTCAACTTGCAGGGGCAGTAACCGTACACTCCGAGGGTTCGGTGCATAGCCACGTAAGAAGGGCGCTCGAAGCGGGGGTGTCGCCGGAGGAAATCCGCCATGCAATTATCCTTCTTTCCAGTGTTATTGGATTCCCAACCGTTGTTGCTGCGTTAAGCTGGGCAGATGATATTATAAAAAAATAATCAATTTTAGAGCAACACATCATTAACGCTTCACTAAAAACTTAAATTAGTTGGGTAGGTTGGGTTGAGTAAAGCGAAACCCAACACCAGTGGAAACGTTGGGTTTCGTGCTTCAACCCAACCTACGAAACTTTGCATCCTTCCCGCCTTTGCGAGTTTCGCCTTGCGTTAAACTATTACCTTTTTTGTCTTTTATAAGATAACTATTTTTTAATCCATGACAAGCAAGAATAGCAAAAATGAAGGCGGAAAGGCTTTCCTTAAGCTCCCACGTTTGAATATAACTTCCTGGCGAATAGATTGCATATATTTTGCTCACAACCTTACTGAACACATAATTTACACAGAGTAATACCCCAATCCATACCGGCGCCCTCGGTATACCAATATGATTCAATACCCTGCTTGCCTGCAATGAATATTTGTGTACTATCGGAATAACGAAACAAAATAAAAACCAGAATACATGAAAAAACTTTTCTATCGTGAAAAATCCGGAAATAATGGGAGCTCGAACTCCGTTTTCATACGAAGAAAATATCCAGAGGTTATGGATGTTCATCTCCTTTTGTTTGTTTATCTTGTTAAACAGTTCTCCATTTGTCATGTGAAATATGCGCTGCCCCCAGCTTATTTCCTCTCCAAAAGCCACAAAAAAAAAGACTCCGAGAAATAGATAAAATATATTTCTCCTGGTACATAACCATGCAAAGTTATTACCCGAACCGGAAGACCTGACATAAGAAGCAAAGAACAAACCGGCGGCTGCAAGGAAACAGAATGCCCCTGCATATTCTACAAGCCCATCCTCTTTCAAAAGCCGTCTGATAGAATCTTCGTCTAAACAAAAGATAGCGTAACAAGAAACTACCATGAGAAAAATACCGGTATTTTTAAATTTCATCAATGCCTTACCCTCTAATCTTCACCTCGGAAAACAACCACTATTTACACTCCCCGATGCACGGTTATTTCTGCTTCTGCATAAGTTTACTGCTTACACCAGACTTTTCCCGTATCCCCTCTATTTTATCTCTCAACTTCGCCGCCCGCTCAAACTCAAGGGCCTCTGCGGCCCTGAGCATCTCTTCTTCCAGTTCGTACACAGACTCCTGGGTAATATATTCCTCCTCACTCTCCGCAACGGATTCGTAGACATATTTATGTGATGAGATTTCATCCTCAATACCTTTTTTAATCTCTTTTTGTACGGTCTTCGGAGTTATATCATGCTTTTTATTGTATTCAGTCTGAATCACACGGCGGCGGTTGGTCTCATCTATCGCTCGTTGCATGGAGTTGGTTACCGTATCGGCATACAGGATTACCTCAGCGTTCACATTCCGTGCGGTGCGGCCAATGGTCTGAATTAAAGACGTTTCAGAACGGAGAAATCCTTCTTTATCCGCATCCAGAATTGCCACCAGGGAAACCTCTGGCAGGTCGAGTCCTTCCCTGAGGAGGTTGACGCCTACCAGCACATCGAATTTCCCCAACCTCAAATCCCTTAAAATGGCCACCCGTTCGATGGCATCTAACTCCGAATGGATGTACATACCCTTCAGACCCTCTTCCTTAATATACTCGCTCAGGTCTTCTGCAAGCCGTTTTGTCAGGGTAGTTACCAGCACCCGTTCCTTTTTCTGCACCCGCTTCCTGATCTCTTTCAATAAATCCCCTACCTGTGTCTTCGCGGGCTTTACGTGGATAACAGGGTCAACAAGACCCGTTGGACGTATGATTTGTTCGACCACAATTCCCTGACATTTTTTCAATTCATAAGGACCCGGTGTTGCCGAAACGAAGAGCGCCTGATGTATCTTCTCTTCCCATTCATCAAATCTTAAAGGGCGATTGTCCAGCGCAGAGGGCAATCGAAAACCATATTCAACAAGGGTCTCTTTCCGCGCCCTGTCTCCGTGATACATACCGGCAATCTGCGGAATGGAGACGTGAGACTCATCAACGATAACTAAAAAATCTTTAGGGAAATATTCAAAAAGGGAATACGGAGGAGAACCGGGCGCACGACCGCTCAGATGCCGTGAATAATTTTCAATACCATGACAATAACCTACTTCCCGCAACATTTCCATGTCGTAGCGCGTTCTGGCCTCCAGGCGCTGTGCTTCAAGGAACTTCTCCTTGGAACGCAGTTCCTTGAGCCGGTCGTTCAGTTCATACTCAATGGATTGTATTACCCGCTCAATCTTCCCTTCAGGCATAACGAAATGTTTTGCCGGATAAATGGATACCTCTTTTACTTCCTGTACGGTGTTTCCCGTAGCCGGTTGAATAATGGAAATACTGTCAACATCATCTCCGAATAATTCTATCCGGTAGGCGAATTCCTCGTATGCCGGAAAGACCTCTATTACATCACCACGCACCCGTAACGACCCACGCACGAATTGAATGTCATTCCGTTCATACTGGATATTAACAAGCTTTTTCAGGAGCTTATTTCTCTCGATTGAGTCCCCCTTGCAGAGGTGCACGTACATTTCCTGATAATCTTCGGGAGAGCCCAGTCCATAGATACAGGAGACACTGGCAACAATTATGACGTCCCTGCGAGACATGAGGGCGCAGGTTGCCGCAAGGCGCAGACGGTCTATTTCCTGATTTATCGTAGCCTCTTTCTCAATGTAGATATCTCGTTGTGGAATGTATGCCTCGGGTTGATAGTAGTCATAATAACTTACAAAGTACCCCGTGGCATTTTCCGGGAAGAAACTCTTAAACTCGCTGTAAAGCTGGGCGGCAAGGGTCTTATTATGGGTCATCACCAGCGTGGGCTTTGCCAGCGTTTCGATCACGTTTGCCATGGTAAATGTCTTCCCGGAGCCTGTAACGCCAAGCAGTGTCTGGCAGCGCATGCCTTTGTTATAACCCGCGATTAATTGTTGTATCGCCCCTGGCTGGTCGCCTTGTGGGGTAAAAGGTGAAACGAGTTTAAAAACAGGCATAACTCTAACCCTCACCGCAAAGACGCAAAGAACGTAAAGTTTTAAAGATTATTAACAAATCTCTTTACCCCATCTTTCAAAACTGAAATGATTTCCTTTTTTTCAAAAAACCAAATTGTTGCTCATCACTCTTTATAATACCGTGAATTCTTATATTTCAAAAGAAGTTCATCGATAAACACCTTCACCGTAGAAGCAATAGGCACAGCCAGGAGTAATCCCAGGAATCCCAACAATTGGCTGCAGATCAGGATGGACAGGATTACCATGACAGGACTCAACCCAAGCCCCTTCCCCATAACGCGTGGTGTAATCACGGTTCCCTCAAGTATTTGTCCAACACCAAAGGTTATGAGGACATAGAGAATATGCTTAAAATCGTGAAATTGTAACATTGCAAGTGCAGAGGCAATAATAATTCCTATCCCTGTACCCACATAGGGAATTAAATTGCCAAAACCACTCAAAAAACCTAACAGAAAAGATAGGGGAATACCTGCAATCGTTAAACCAATACTGTAAATAAGAGAGAGAATAAGGCACACACAGAGCTGTCCCCTGATGAAATAATGCAGGTTGTTATTTATTTTCGTCAAAATACCTGAAATCTGTTCTCTTTTTGTTACCGGGAAAATTGATCTGGTGTTCTCTATGATGATATTAAAATCTTTGAGTAAGTAAACAAACACAACTCCAAAGATAACAAAATTCACGACGATGCCCAAAATCCCAAAGGTGCCAAAAAAAATGCCCTTTGAGAAATACAACAAAAACCCGAAAGACTGGGGAATATATTTTTTCAGTCCCCAGAGCGCTCCGGCTATGCGCATCTTTTGAGAAGGAGGTTCTTTTCTTTCAACAGACTCTTGTGTGCGGGAAGATAGCGGGTTGCCCTGTTCTGTAATGTTTTCAGATTTGGTTCCGATACGTTCACGGTCAATGACGTCTTTTATCTGGGATTTAACTGACTTTGCAAACTCTGTGTTTTCATATCTTTTAATCCATGCTTCAACGATGTCCCGATACCCTGGATAGTGATCCTTCACCATGCCGCCAACCTGATAAATACCGCTCGTAGTCTTAGGGATTGTATATGCCAGAAACCCTGCTCCTGTAAGGAAAACGGCTATAAAGAGAAAGACAATACCGAATACCCGGTGTATATGTTTCCGGCTAAATGGCCAGTGCTGTCTTTCAAAAAAACTTACCACAGGATGAAAAACATAGGCAACAAAAAAGGCCAGAAAAAGAGAGATGAGTGTGGCTCTCAGGTAGTAACACAACACAAAAAAGAAAATGATGAAGAATCCCATGAGAATTATACGAACCCAGAGATTGTCCAGCATTTTTTGCTGTTCTTTTTCCATAGAATATTACCCCCTATAAAAACTTCATTTTTGGTTTGGTTGTGGGTGCGCCGCCCCAGTCATTATTTCTGATTCGTACCCGTCGTATCAGACTCTACCTTTATCAGCTCTTGTATAGCCTCTATCGTGGATGATTTTATGCCATCCACCCTGGATAGCTCATCAAGGGACTTAAAACAGCCATGTTTATCCCGATACGATACTATCGCCTTTGCCTTTGTTTCGCCCAATCCCGGCAGGAGCACCAATTCATACCATGTCGCCTCGTTAATATCCAGTTTGACATTTATATCCTCAGGTTTAAGACAACTCAAAATCTCTGTTTTTGGTAACCACCAGTGATAATCCATACCAACCTTTATGATTGTACCAATAAACAGGGTTGTGGATAAAAAGAAAATGATAACGTATTGTCTCTTTGTAACTGGATTTTTTTCCGGCATGGGTATCTGTGAATTTTTTGAAAGAAATTTTCTTTTCCAATCTTGCCTAAAAAATGAGGGGATCGTCAGCATTATACCTGTTCTATTTATTTTAATCAATTATATCTATGTATCTAATTAGTATAAAAAAATCAGCATGATAAGCATATCAATACAAAAAATCGGGTGTAAAGTTAAAGAGGGGAATCAAGGGCGAAAATTTTTCACGCCTTTTTGTTTAATATAACCCTTTTCCGCAATATTTTCGCAAAACAATAATTTTGTATTTTTCAAAAGCCACATGTATTGATCCGCTTTAAAAATATTTTGTTTTTATAAGCCATTTGTAGATAAATATATATGATATTTATACAAGATTGTAAATTAGTTGTTGGTACAAGAGTTGTTTTCTTAGTACATCACAAATGTGCGGAGGGTGCAGAGAAGACATAAAAGGAGTCTCCGTGACCTCGGCGATAACTGTGGTGAATTGAACTTTTGTGGGCAGGTAAATAGACATAGGGCATTCCAATTTCTCTGTTATCTGTGATTATGGTAAAGCCGAGATTATTACTGGTAGATGACGACAAAAATACTCTTGATGGATTGGCAACGATTTTAAAGCGTGACGGATACAACGTCTCTGGTGTTCTCTCGGGTTATGAAGCTTTAAAACTCCTATCCAGGAAACAGTTTGACGTCATGATAACTGATGTCAATATGCCTGGGATGGATGGATTTGACCTTATTCGTGAGGTAAGAAAAAGGGAAGTGTCTGTAGCAATAGTGGTTATTAGCGCAAACAGTTCCGTGGAAACTATGGCAGATGTTACGAGGAGTTTGTCGTGCGATTATTATCTGACAAAGCCGGTAAATATCTATGAATTGGAGGCAATTCTGGAAAATTTGTAAAAAAATATGTAGGGAACAATGAAGAGTATTGTAATTGTAATTTTTTTAACGTAATTTTTTGGGGAAAGGGAAAAATATGAATGTGTCAAAGTTAATGGGTTGGGCTACTGGACTATTTTTGGGTATTTCAACATGCGTTGCGGCGCCAAATGTCTTTAGTGAAGAGACAAAACCAGCTGCTGAACAGTGGAGTCTCAGTCAGGAAGATCAGGATTTGATAAGTGTCACAAATGGAGATATTTTGGGCGAACGCTCTAAAGATGGCGTTTGGGATTATCATCTCTATACGACGGATGGCTATGTAGAGATGGTAAACGGCGAGCTGGTATGGGTCTTTGGTTATACTCATGCGAAAGGCAGCTTCAAGGATGTGGGAGAAGTGAAGACAAAGGAAGAGCTGGAAAAATTGTTGGAGCCTGTTAAGGTACCCAGCGATCCAGTCCATCTTTTCGTGGGTGAAAAGGCCCGGATAACGCTTCACAATACCGGTATGCATTGTGCTGCTGAAAATTCAGGGATTAATCATGTGGCGCATACGATTCACTTTCATGGCCTTGATTTAACCCCTGCGGTTGATGGTGTGCCTTCTCTTCCGGTAGATCCGGTGCTGGAGCATAAATCTTTTACCTATGAAATAACTCCACAATATGAAGGTTCTTTCATGGGGCATTGCCATGTGGATAGTTTTAACCATATCCTGGCCGGGATGTACTTCCCCATTATCATACATCAGGACAGGTCAAAGACTGCGTACGGGTATAAATATGACAGGGATTATACCTTATTTTTCAGTGAATTATCTTCCACGGCAAATGAGCAATTGCAAGAGACGGGAGTTGTTCATGGATTACAGGACTGGAAGGCCGATTACTATCTGATCAATGGCAGGACGTTTACTGATAATCTTTATCACCCCCTTTCTGTAATAAACGATCCACGTTCCAGGATTGTTGCTTATGAAGACGAAACGGTATTGTTACGTTTTATGGCTATAGGCGCTGACCATGTATTTGCGATCCATCCCCATGGTTATCACATGGAAGTAGTTGCCTTGGATGGAAGAAAACTCAAGAGCAGCTATGAAAAGGATACGCTGTGTATTGCCAGCGGCGAGAGGATTGATGTGCTGGTAAAGATACCTCACTTTGCGAGTCAAAGGAAATGCCTGTCTTGTAATCTGGGTGCAGGTATAACCATCATGCATGACCATAATCTGCGTGGTATGGTTTCGCAAGGGAAATATCCGATGGGCGCCCTGACGATCTTTGACGTCAGAAGCAAAGAAAAGGCAACAAAACCGGATGCCCCATTAATAAAGGGAAAACCATATAATCCTTTAGAGCATTAATGGCGCTCAATTTTATAAAACCACCAGAAACCTCCCGTACAGGTTTTGTCCTTACGGGAGGTTTTTTATTGTGCAAAAATAGATTGTGTGTGTTTCAGCGTTGCCTTCAATGGAAAAGATCGGAATGGGTATGGACATATTTTTTATTTGATATAAATTGAATGGATGTTAAACTATTTAATTTATTCGATATTCTTAGAGTCGGGTAAATGTATATCGTTTCAGAGGGAATTGTATATTCTTATGATAAGATTTGTAATCTTTTTTATATCTCTGTTTTTTAGTCTTTGTACCTTTGCGTATGGGGATACCATAATTTTGAAAAATGGTGACGCGAAAGTAGAAGCGCTTAAAGTGATGGGGATGACTAATAAATATGTCACTGTAACGCTGTCAAAGAAAGATGTAAAATCTTTAAACAAACAGTTTTCTCGTATTCAAGATTATCCGGATGTGATTGTTTTGACCACGAATAATATTGCTCTTAATTGCAAGGTCAGGCAGATTCTTGAAAATACCGTAAAGATATTAATTCCAACCTCAGCGATTGCATCTCTCTACATGACCTTTCCGTTTAACAATAATCTGAGTAAGCCGAACGGCGGTATGCAGGGATTATCAGAAGTAAGAAAAACAGAACATCCAAAAGAAACAACCGTGACAGAATCTTCGCATGGTGAAGAACTTGGTGAACAGAAGGATGAGGTTGATGGGATAAGGATACAGGTCGGAGACAAGCAGGTGACGGAAAAACCTTACAGGATAAAGACAAAAATCAGGAGTATCCCAGAAAAAGACAGTTTATCCCATGATAAAATCGGGGCCGGGTCGAATGTGACTCCTGGTGCAAGTGAATTCATTCCGGAAGAAGGCCAGGAAGAATTTGTTGATAAACCGGTAGATGGAGAACAAGAACAAATGAGCGAATCGCAAGATGATACACCCCGAACTACTACTCGGGAAAATCCGGAAAAAGAAAAAAAACTGGTTCAGGATGGAAAACTGGGAAGGGTTGAGGGGAAGGTATTTTGCGGTGGAAAGTCTCTCAGGGATTGTCAGATAAAATTGCAAATGCTGGAAAAGGGTGGATTGTTGGTGAGGGTGTATCACCCCGTTGAAGGCGCAGAGGAGCTTGAGGCGAGTACTGATGCGGATGGCGTATATCGTTTCATGAATGTTCCGCCGGGTTTTTATAAATTGTACTGGAAACCGCTTAACGAGACCTCGTGGATTCGCAGATTCAAGATGGAACCGGATGTAATTGTAGAGCCGGGAAAAGTTACAAGTCCTGGAGAAATTGAAACCCTGAAGAGGACGCTCAACTAGAGAAAAATTTTATTCTCTATGAATAATTTTTTCAGATTAAATATTTGAAACTATTATTTCAATAGTGAAATTTTGGTTTGGATAATAAGGTTTAGCCTTTGTTTTAAATTCAAAAAATATTAGAATTAACACCATGATTTTTCATTACTTACGCAATATTTTTCAAAAATTTTACTTTTTTTGCGAAAAGGAATAGAGATTGTTAGTTAGTGATTCCCGTTCTATGGTTGGTATAAAATTTTTGAAGGCGTTTTTCCTGTCCTCCTGAAAAAAGTTTGTATTTGACAAACATGATTTACGAGTATAGGATTTTGTTTTTTTTGTACGTTTTGTAAAAGATAGATATCACTGCTAAATTTTTTTTAAGTTAGAGATGGAGGTAATGATGGTAAAAGGCCTGCGGTTGTTTTCTATTATTGGTAGTTTCGCGCTTGGTTTGGCATGGACAGGCCATGTCTCAATGGCGGATGCTTATAAAGAGGTTGAAGTGAAAGATGGAGGCTCGATTGCTGGTACAGTTAAGTTTGATGGCGACGCCCCGTCTGCAAAGGTGTTAAAGGTTGATAAGGATGAGCAGACCTGTGGACATGAAGGTAAACTTTCGGAGGAATTGGTTGTTAATGGAGAGTCAAAAGGGGTTAAGAACGTTGTCGTCTCTTTGACTGATATAGCTGCAGGTAAAAAAGCTGAAACGAGTTCTGCTGTTGCTTTGGACCAGAAAGAGTGCGCATTTATTCCTCATGTTATGGCGGTATCGGCAGGCGCAAATGTTGAATTGTTAAACAGCGATAATGTAATGCACAATCTTCACTCTTGGTCTATCAAAAATCCGGCTTTCAATGAAGGGGTATCCGGGGGTGGAAAGATGACTAAAAAGTTTGATCTTCCTGAGGTGGTAAAGATAACATGTGACGTACATAAATGGATGAGTTCGTATATTGTTGTGAAGCCAAATCCATATTTTGCAGTTACCGATGAAAATGGAAGGTTTAAGATAGATAACGTCCCGGCAGGCTCTTACAAGATTGAGGCATGGCAGGAGAAGCTTGGGAAAAAGACCGCTGATGTGGCCGTAAAGTCGGGTGAAGAGGCAGTAGTAGATTTTGCTTATGCGAAGAAATAACTGTGATCAAACTTATATGGAATGTGTAACTTACTCGTTTGAAAAGGCGCACTGCTAATGAATAAGAAGATATTTTTGCATCTGAAAAAAAGAAGTTCTGTTGTTGTTTTATTGGTTCTCTTTCTGTTGAGTTCCTTCGTGGCTGTGTCGCTGCAGGCGAATGCCGCTGAAGCGCCATCGCAGCCAGCGGCTGGTGTTGAGCTGCCACAGTTCGAGGCGGGCAAGACGCAATCACCGGAAGGGAATGTAGCGGAAGGTGTAGGAACCGGCACTGCGGCTGTTGAGGAAGAAGAGGCTGGTCCTGTTCAATACCGTACGTTCTTTGGGATAGATTCGCGTCTCATTGTTTGGATTGTCTCGGAACTCCACCTCATGTTTGCGGCCTTTGTGCTCGGCGTTCCTATTTTTGCTGTTATTGTGGAGATCGTAGGTTTTAAGGGTGGCGACATCAGATATGATAAGATGGCGAAGGAATTTACCAAGCTATTGTCCGCAGCATTTGCAACTACTGCATCGTTGGGTGGCCTGCTTGGGTTTTGTCTCTTTGGTCTCTACCCGGAATTTATGAGCCACATGACAAATGTTTTTTCGTCGACCATGTACGTTTATGCCCTTATGTTCTTTGGTGAGGCATTTACCTTGTATGGGTACTATTATTCCTGGGAAATTCTTAAGAATTCTCCTGCAAAGAAGTGGTTTCATATCTTTCTGGGCGTTCTGCTCAATCTCTTTGGCACGGGCCTGATGTTTATTACCAATTCATGGGCGACGTTTATGATGAGCCCTGCCGGAGTTGTGCCTGCCACGGGAAAAGTGCTTAGTCTCTATCACGCCTTTTATAACCCACTCTGGATGCCGGTGAATATCCACCGTCTGATTGCGAATGTATGCTTCGGTGGTTTTATCGTGGGCGCGTATGCTGCGGTTAAGTTCCTTGGCTCGAAAACTCAGGAAGAGAAGGCTCATTATGACTGGATGGGTTATGTGGGTAACTTTATTGGTGTGGGAGCGCTTATTCCGCTGCCCTTTGCCGGTTACTGGTTAGGTCGTGAAATCTATAGCACCAGCCCCGTCATGGGCAATATTATGATGGGTGGCGCTTTCTCCTGGACGTTTATCATTCAGGCTGTGCTGATTGGTTTTCTCTTCATTGGAGCGAACTATTACTTATGGCTTGGGATGTCAAGGATTAAGGGTTCGGAAAGGTACACGGGTTATATAAAGTTTCTGACGATGATCGTGTTTATGTGTTTTGCTGTGTGGCTTACCCCGCACAATCTGCCGCTCAGTGGCGAAGAAAGGGCAATGATTGGCGAGCAGTATCATCCTTTCTCGAAATACTTTGGCGTTATGGCGGCGAAGAATGCCGTGGTAAATCTTATTATTTTAACGACATTCTTTTCGTTCCTGATCTATCGGCGCAGCAATAAGGGGGATATGGTTCCGTTTTCTGAACAAGGGAAAGTGGGTAAAATTGGCATCATGGCGGGTGTAGTTTTCTGTTTGTTGATGCTCGTCTCCTATGCGGTATCGCTGAATTTTGTCGAATTAGAAGCAAACATGAAAGTCTTTGTAAAACCTTTGATACGATGTTTGTATATCCAGGCATTCACGATATGTCTTGCCGCATTCCTGACGTTTAAAAACAAGGGAAAGTTGGGGCAGGCCTTGCTGTTTATTGTAACGCCATGTATTGCCGTGCTCTACTTTTGGTACTATGGGTTCGAGGTTATGCAAAAGGCGAACCTTGTGTTGAGATATTTGTCGGTTACTCAAGTTTCGATTGTTATGAGTTGTTTGATCATGAATGCGGTTATTGATATCTTTATGTTCCGCAAGGCGAAACTTGTTGGAGGTATCGAGTGGGGTAAGATGCCGGTAAGGTCTCAGTATGCACTACTCCTTTTGTGTGTCGTCATTGTTATCCTGATGGGATTAATGGGTTTTATCCGGTCGGGTTTGAGAATGGATTGGCATATTTACGGTGTACTGCAGGATACTTCTCAATGGGCTTACACACCAAGCCTTGCTTACATGGGAAGGGTTGTTGGTCTTATTGTAGCGCTCTTTTTAGGCCTTGTCACGTTCGTGTTCTGGCTTGCAAACCTTGGTGATAAGAAGGAAAAAGCGAAGGGGTATGAAGCCGCTGAGAATGGTGAGGAGTCTCATTAACTAATATGTATAATGATTTGCCTAAGAAGAATGTTGTGTGTATTAGTTGCTGTTTAATTGAACAGGGTAATTCTCAAGATGTTATAATGAAGGTATAGAAAAAACTTATGAATAAGAGCATGCTGAAAATTACGGCTTTTGGTGTAGCAGTTTTAGGGTTCTATATCTACATCACGATGTATGTGTCCGGGCTTTCCGGTACGGGTGGTGGTGAATCAGCCGGTGGGGTAAGCCCCGAAGCTGGAGAAAAGATTTTTTGGGGAGATGGACAGTGTAGTACATGCCATAAGGTAGGTTCTGCGGGTAGCGCAACAAGAGGCCCGGATCAGGAAGGTTTGGCAACCCGTTCTGAAGATCGGGCAAAGGAGCTTGGTATGCCTTCTGGTTTGGATTATCTTGTTGAGTCCATTGTGGATCCAGAGAAATATATCGTGAAGGGGTATGATAAAATTATGCCCAAGGTATATGATCCTCCTATCATGTTATCGCGTGAAAAGATTCTGGCAGTTCTGTCGTATTTGCAGACCTTGGGTGGCGAGGCAGATTTAAACGCCATTATGAAGTATAAAGATAAAATCCCGGAGGCGTCAAAGAAGAAGGTAAAGCCTTGGGTTGCCCCGATGGTGGTTGATGCAAAAGAAGGAGAGAAGGTGTTTTTTGATGATACGCGTCCAGTTACCTGCGGAAAGTGCCACGTTGCCAATGGCAAGGGTAAGAGGGTTGGTCCTGAGCTAACAGGAATTGGAGCAATCCAGACCCCTGAATATTTTGTCGAGTCAATTCTTACTCCGAGTAAAAAGATTGTTAAGGGGTATGAAACCATGTATGTTATAACCAACGATGGAATTCCCTATAACGGTTTAATTAAGAGTGAAACGGATGCCGAGATCGTGTTGCTTAAGGAAGAAGGCGGCGAGATCGAGGAAGTGACCATTCCGAAGAGCGATATTCAGGAGATGAAAAAGCAAGATGTTTCTATTATGCCGGGTAACATAGGCGAATTGTTGAGCGTTAGAGATTTTTATGGGATTGTTTCTTTCTTGCAAAGTTTAAAGTAGAAGAAGGTGTCGGGTATGCGAAGAGAACTACAGTTAGGAGTACATTAATGGCCAAAAAACGCAGTCCATATTTGTTAGTAAAGGTGATTTTTGCCGTTGTTTGTTTATTTTTGTTTCTCAAGTATGCATCTCCAAAGGTCTTTCAGGTGCTCATGGCAAAAGAGCATACAATGCCTACGCCCAGCACCCTTATGATGTGGTATATGATTATGGGTGTGCTTGCAGGGTTGGTTTATGCTACGACAAGCAATCAGAAGTTTGCTGATTTTCTAGGATTTCTACTGCCTGAAAAAGGGGCCATGGTGAAGTCGTTCATCCGGAAAATGCTGTTTTTTGCATTTCCAGTCATTATAGGATGGTTTGTTTATACGTGGTCTATTCCAGGCGCTGCTTCACCGGTGGAATTGAGAATTCAGCATCCTACATTGCCTCAGGAGTTTGAGAAATTGGAAAATCCGTTCAGGACAGCTGATGCAGAGACGCAGCGGAAATGTATTGAAGAGGGCAAGATACTTTTTCAGACGAATTGCCGTCCCTGTCATGGTTCTAAGGCTGATGGGAATGGACCGTTTGCGAATTCATTCCGTTTAAGGCCTATAAACTTTCAAGATCCTGGCACGATTGCAACAGTGGTTGATAACTATCTTTTTTGGAGAATAAAAGAAGGTGGTCCAGGCCTTCCTTCCGAATCAACCCCATGGGATTCAGCAATGCCGGCATGGAAGGACGACCTGAAAGATGATGAGGTCTGGAAGATTATTATGGGTGAATATGATACAGCAGGCGTTATGCCGCGTCAGCGAGAGAAAATTGAGTAATGGGTGTTTCGGTTAGTTGGACTATGCGGTTCTCGTTTGCATTCGTGATTATTTATAAAGAGCAACAATAGAAGAGCAAAATTATGATAAAAGAATTTAAATGTTGTCTGTTCGGTTTTGGATTAATCGGAGTAAGTGTTGGCTTTTTTGGGCTTCCGGCAGAAGTATCGGCGCAGGCTTCACATTTGTTCAGAACGTACAAACATGAAGTTCCGCAAAAATTGCCAGAGACCCAGGAGGCTGTCGCAGAAGGTAAAAAAGTTTATGAAAAGCGGTGCTGGTATTGCCACGGCATAGAAGGCAGAGGCGATGGTCCTGCTTCTAAAACGATGTTTCCCAAGCCAAGAAATTTTACCAGGAATGAGTACAAGGTACGCTCTACAACATTTGGATCTGTACCCACTGATGAAGACCTCTTCAGGATCATCACCAGTGGTATAGAGGGTACGGCTATGCCTTTCTGGTATACCATCAGTGAAACGGAACGCTGGCAGGTTTTGTATTATGTAAAAACCTTTAACGAGCAATTTAAAGCAGATACTTCACCCAAAGCGGTTTCAGTCGGGTCAGTAGCATCAACGCCCGATAGCGTTCAGCGAGGCTCCGAGTTGTTTAAAGAATTTAAATGCTTTGAGTGCCATGGCGACGATGCGAGAGGGAATGGTCCCCTGACGGTAGCATTGCAGACAGAATGGGGTATGCCATACAGGGCGCGTGATTTAACAAAGGCATGGAATTTCAAGGGTGGAAATGCTGTTGAGGATATTTACAGGACGATTTCTACGGGCTTTAACGAAACGCCCATGGGTTCGTATTTAGAAAAGATGTCTGATGAAGATCGCTGGCATGTTGCTCACTACGTAAAGAGTCTGTCCAAAGATATGATGTCGGATGTGGTTGTTAAGGTTAAGTTAGTGGAGGGCGAAGAACTCCCGACTGAACCCGCAGATGAAGCATGGAACAAGGCTATCCCCATGGAACTTCCTCTGGCTGGGCAGATTTTAGTAAGTCCTCGTCAGTGGACACAGTCGATTGATGCTATAAGAGTAAGGGCGCTCTATAATAGCAGTGATATAGCATTTTTGCTTGAATGGGACGATTCTACGAATAAACAGGAAGATGTCTTCAGGGATGCCGTCTCGGTTCAATTTCCTACGAAAATACCTGAATCACTGAAAAAACCATATTTTGCTATGGGTGATTCTAGCGGCGCTGTCAACCTGTGGAGTTGGAAGGCGTACTGGAAAGAGGGATTTGGCGCGATTGTTGAAGCGCCTGAAACAGAGCCCGGCGCCGTAGCTGAATTAAATGCAAAAGGGATAAAAAATATTACGGTTCAGCCGCCTGAGAGCCAGAATGTGGTGGGAAAGGGCGTCTATCAGAATGGTAGATGGAAGGTTGTTTTCAAAAGGAGTCTTCAGACGGAGGACGCGAAAAATGATCTTCAGTTTGAGATTGGTAAGTTGATTCCGATAGCATTTGCTATCTGGGATGGGTCTAATAATGATGTTGCGGGGTTAAAATCTGTTTCATCCTGGTACTATGTAACCCTTGAGAAACCCGTTCCTAAAACGGTCTTCGTTTATGTGCTCTTTGCAATTATCATGGGTGCGAGCATAGAGGTTTGGTTTATAGCACGGTTACGTAGATTTCCCCCTAAATTAGAAGAAGAGCTGGAATAGAAAATCTGGTTAAGGAGTTTTTATGAGGTTAAGGTCAATAGTGAGCTTACAAAAAGTTTTAATTTTTACGGCGTTAGCATGTCTGCCGTTAACGGCGTTTCATCGCAGTTCGCATGGTGAAGATAGAAAGATTGATACTCTTTTTTTAGAATTAGATAAAAAATATCGGATTCCAGAAGCATGGACAATGCTTCCGTTTGAATTGGAGGACCCATGGAAGCGGGTAAAAAACGGACCTCCACTCACGAATATTATTAACAAGGCAAAAGTCGAGTGGTTGTCACGGTGGATTGCTAATCCTAAAAAAGTTGTTCCAAATGCCAAGATGCCAAACCTTGGTTTAAATTTTGAAGAGATAAAAGCCGCCATAGTATTTCTCAGTAGTCTTTCCGATAAACAGCTTCCACAGGTAACTTGGGATTCTTTTCTTTTGAAAAAGGAAGATGAGCTTTCAGAGGATGAATATGACAAGATGGATAAAATATACAACAACGGCAAGGGCGCATGGGGCCGCGCCCGTTGCACCATCTGCCACCCTATAAAAGGTGTTGGCGGTAATGTAGGCGTTGGTCCTGACTTGGGTGAGATAACCACAAAAATAAACCGGAATTGGCTTTATGACTGGTTAGGTAATACGAAAAGTCATTTTCCCAATACCATGATGGCTCAATACCGGTTCAATGATGCGGACTTGCGTGGTCTTGTGGAATTTGTTATGCGTGACACACAGTTTGTCCCCGAAGAAAAAGATGAAGAAGAGGGAGTAAAAGACAAGTCGGCAGAACAAAGCGTTGATGTATTAACCGAAAAAGAATTTAATAATCTCCGAAAAGATACAGCCGTCATTGAAAAAGGGAGAGAAGTTGTTGAGCGGGCACGGTGTTTCGTCTGTCATGATGTTAAAGGAATTTCAGAACTCATGCCAGTGGTTGAAAAGAAGAGGGATGGGCTGGCCGGTTTTGAAAAACTTGTATATGAAATTCGTTGCTTAACGTGTCACAGAATACAGGAAAAAGGCGGTAGCTATGCGCCAAATTTAACGATTGCCGGAAGCAAAATTAAGATGACGTGGGAAAAGCCGTTTTTACAAGCACCTGATATTATCCGGCCTCTGAGCCAGCAGATGCCCAAGTTTAATTTAACCGAGGATGAGGCTAAGGTTGCCGTTGATTATATCGAAAAGAATTTGATTGTTAAGGAAGGACTTCCAAAACCACTGGAAGAAGGCAGTATAACCGCCGAAATGATTGCTGGCGGAGAAAAACTCTTTTTTGAGAAGGGTTGTAACACCTGTCATGCTGAGGGGCCTAAGGGAGGTGGTGTTGTGGGTCCAAACTTGCAAACTGTTGGCGAGCGGTTACAGCCAGCGTACTTGTTTTATCATCTTAAAAACCCGCAGAGAGCAAATCCGCAGGGAGTAGAGCCCAATTTTGGATTGTCTGATGACGAACTGAAGGTGCTTGTTGCTTTTTTGGTTGATCATGTGACGAAGAAAGAAGGAAAATAAATGATGGGTAAGAAAATATTAACTATTATTTCATTCGTTGCTTTTAGTACAGCAGGGGGATATAGCGCCGCCAGGGCGGCAGATATATCTCCAAGAGATCAGTCGTTTTTATTATCGTCAAAAAAAACTTATGAATATTATTGCTCGCCTTGCCATGGAACTGGCGGAAAAGGTGATGGCACATTTTTTACGATTGATCTAAAGCCAAAACCTCGTAATTTTACTGACGTTGAGTATATGAAAAAGAGGACGGACGACCAGCTTGCAAAATCCATAACCGATGGTTCAAAGGCAGTGGATAAGTCAAATCTTTGTCCTCCGTGGGGGAAAACAATTTCAGAAAAAAGGGTTAAGGAACTGGTTGCGTATATACGCGGTTTTTCTTCGCCCGTAGCAGAGCAGGTTGCTTCAGTTGCGAAGGAAGGCAAAGTTGTGGCCGAAAAACCGAGTACCTTTAAATCTTCTCTCCGGTGGTTCTTTCTGGCAGTTGTAACGATTGCACTGGCGGGAGGGGCGGTGGGCGAGCTGAAAAAACTGAAAAAAGAATCATTGTAGTGTAAAATTTGAATGATGGGATTTTTATGTATAAAAAAATATTCATTGCGCTTGATAATTCAAGCTATTCCAATCGTTGTATAGACTTTGGGATAGAAATTTCTAGAAAATTTAACGCCCATTTGGTCGGTTGCCATGTCTATGACGCTACTTTGCATCAACGGCGTTTTAGAGACATGGAAGATGGATTGCCTCCCCAATATCAAGACGAAAAAACCCTTCAGCATCAGCGCGAACTCCACACTTCATTAATTAACCTGGGACTCAAATTAATCTCTGAGTCCTATCTTAGCGTGTTTAAAAACAAGTGCAAGGATGCAGGCGTCTCCCACGAGGAACTTCTTCTTGAAGGCAAGAATTACCACGAGATCATTCAAGAGGTACAAAGAAATTCTTATGACCTTGTAATATTAGGCGTGCTTGGACTTGCCGCCGTGAATGAGAATTTGATAGGAAGCGTGTGTGAACGTGTAGTAAGACGTATTAACACGGATGTCCTGATCGTTAAGAATAATAATTTTCATGGGAAGGTTTTGGTTGCTGTAGATGGCAGCAAGCAATCTACAGCTGGAGTTTCATCTTCACTCATATTCGCTCGTTCTTTTGGCATGGAGACTCATGCGATATCTGTATTTGACCCTCATTATCATCGTGTAGCCTTTGAAAGCATTGCCAGAGTGCTTTCTCAAGAGGCGGGTAAGATATTTCGGTTTAAAGAGCAGGAAACATTGCATGAAGAAATAATTGATAAAGGGCTTGCGAAAATCTACCAAGGTCACCTGGACAAGGCTCAGGGTGTGGCTGATCAGGCAGGTGTTCGAATGGAAACGATATTGCGGGACGGAAAACCTTATGACCAGATTTTAAAATACATTTCCCAGAAAAATCCCTCCCTTTTAGTTGTTGGTCGCACCGGAATTCACAATACTCATGGGCTTGATCTTGGAAGTACGACTGAAAATTTGCTGAGACTCGCCCCGTGTAACATTTTGCTAACCGGTGGAAATATAACTCCGAAAAAAGAGACTCTTTCGGAAGGTAGAGAGATTCGCGATTTGAAGAAAGGCAAGAACTCCTTAACCGTCAGCTATGATAAAGCATTACACGAAGATAGTCCTTTTAGAAAAGAAGTTTTTGCGAATGCGGCTGCCAAAAAACCTTTTGAAAACTCCTGCGATGCTGTAACGTGGACAGAGGAGGCGAAAGCACAAACTGAACGTATACCTTCGTTTATTCGTGAAGTGGTGCGAAAGAAGATAGAAGAGTACGCTAAAAGGGAAGGTTTTGGGGAAATTACTCCTCAGATTGTGCATGATGCTAGAGCTGGGATTATGGCTGACTCAACATTTCATAAAAGCTAGAAGGAGGTAAGAGAATATAATAATTTGCAATCACTGTTCTGCGTGGTATGATTAAGAAAAGTTTAACGTGAGATCTTAAATTGGTTTTTTTATAGGAGGAGAGGGAATGAAAAGGCGATTGATGGTGTTGAAAAGGTATGGATTTGCCCTCCTGAGTTGTGCGTTTCTCAGCACATCGGTACTTGCTGCTGAGGATACGGCACCTGGAGTAAAGGGGGCGACTGACGAGGAATATACTCCAGCTAAGGAAGTTTTGACGGTCAAGTATGTGCAAATGGAAAAACCGTACCATCTGGATGTTGAGTCGCTGACGGGTAGTTTTAAAGACGCAAAAGAGGTTGTTGTTCCTTTACAAAAACAGGATAAGGCATTTCCCAATGGAGGCGGTTCTGTTAGCAACGCTGAAGTAAAGGCAATTCATGACGGACTTTCAATTTATTTTCAGGTAAAATGGAAAGACCCGAGCAGGAATGCGCGCGCTATTGCCATTCAGGAATTCAGGGATGCCGTTGCACTGATGTTTCCTTTGGGCACGGTATTAATGGACCCTGCTGAACATTTCAGTCCCAGGATGGGTGATAGGGAAAAACCTGTAAATCTCTGGCACTGGAAGTCCGATTGGGAAGCTGACATGCTCGTTAAGGGAGAGTTGGAAGACGTTGAAGCGCAATATCCGAATATGCATGATGATTTCAACCTGAATCCATACAGTGCATATTATCACAGGGATTTAATTACCAGCATTGCTGTGTTGTCCGGAGGACGGGCAGCCCGTAATCTTTTGTCGCAGCCTGGCAGAGGGCGTTCAGTCGAAGATCTGAATGCTGAAGGTTTTGGTACTTTAACCACACAGGACCATCAGGATGTTTTTGGGTGCGGCCACTATGAAGATGGCGAATGGACGGTGATTTTCTACCGTTCGCTCATCACTGAAGACCCTCACGATGCGCAGTTTGTTCCTGGCGGAAATACCTACTTTAACATGGCTGTATGGAATGGCGGGGAAAAAGATAGGAACGGGCAGAAAAATATATCTATTCAATGGCATCCTCTGTCTGTGGAACGAGTTGCATGGCAATAGGAGCTATTGAGGATATTTTGTTAATAATTCTTGAAAGGAGGAATGTAAGATGACACTAGTACATAACTGGCATTTAGGGAGACGTATGGAATATCCCTATTTTGAATCCAGACCGAAAAGACAGTTCGCCGCAGTGTTTAATATTAACAGGTGTATTGCCTGTCAGACATGCACAATGGCTTGTAAGAGTGCATGGACTTATAATAAAGGACAGGAGTTCATGTGGTGGAATAACGTTGAAACTAAACCATACGGTGGTTATCCACAGTCATGGGACGTTAAGACTTTAAAATTGATTGACAATGGCGAGAATACCTGGTTTACCGATGAAAAAGACGAAAAGTTATCACCTTATGGAGTTTATGAAGGTGATACAATATTCGAAGCCGCTGCAAAAAAGAATATTAACCAATGGGCGGTAGGGTATATACCAGAAGATAAAGAGTGGAGATCTCCGAACTTTGGCGAGGACGTTGCGAAGAGTAGTAATAAACCAGATGAGTACTCTTCTCTGCCTGAGCACAGTCGCTGGTTCTTTTATATTCAAAGGCTTTGCAACCACTGTACTTATCCAGGCTGTTTAGCTGCTTGTCCGAGAAAAGCGATTTATAAAAGAAAAGAAGATGGTATTGTACTCATCGACCAGAAGAGGTGCAGGGGTTACAGGAAGTGCGTAGAGCAATGTCCCTATAAGAAACCAATGTACAGAGGTTTGACCAGGGTTAGTGAAAAGTGTATTGCCTGTTATCCTCGTGTTGAAGGAAAAGACCCGTTGACAAAGGGACGCCCAATGGAAACCAGATGTATGGCCGCCTGTGTAGGTCAAATTCGTTTGCAGGGTTTCCTGGATGATAACCCAAAGAATCCAATTACCTGGTTGATTAAGCACGATAGGCTTGCATTGCCATTGTATCCACAGTTTGGCACTGAGCCAAATATTTATTATATCCCACCAAGGTGGGCGCCAAGGTCTTACCTAAGGCAGATGTTTGGACCCGGTGTTGATGAGGCGATTGATAAATTTATGGTGCCATCCAGAGAAAGATTGGCAGTTTTATCATTGTTCAGGATGACACAATCCATCGTCTTCGAATATAAAATTGAAGAAGGTCCGAAGGTATTTGAAACGACGATTCACGGTAAGAAGTTTGAATTATACAATGATACTGTGATTGGTTTCGGCGAAGATGGACAGGAGATTGTAAGAACAACAGTGGAAGAGCCAATTCATGTTAGAGATCCGAAACACTTAAACTCAATTTAATCTGAATAAGAGGTTTAAAATGACAACGAGTAATAGCCTTGCTGATAGTGAGGTATCATTCAGCGTTGAAAACTTGCTAACTCGCAGCATGATGTACCAGGTTCTTTCCGGATGCTTTATTTACCCTGCAGAGAAAAATTTAGCATCTCTGAAAAGTCCCGACTTTGAAGTTTTTAAGACTGATTTGGTGCAGTGTTTTTCGTCTGCCGATAATGGCGCCGAGTTAAAGAAAGGGCTGGATAAATTACAGGAATTACTTTGTGGAACCCCAATTTCGGAGTTGCAGAAGCTTTATCAGCGCCTGGTTGGTCATACGATTTCAAAAGATTGTCCGCTCTTTGAAACGCAATATGGCGCAGCAGATGTTTTTCAGCAGACGCATGAACTAGCTGATATTCAAGGCTTTTACAAGGCTTTTGGTTTGGATTCTTCTGACGTGGAAAAAGAGCGTTGTGACCATGTTAGTGTTGAGCTTGAATTTATGCACTTCCTGCTCTATAAACAGGCGTATGCTTTAGAGAATCATGGTGAAGAGAAAGCGATGATCTGCCTTGATGCTCAAAAGAAATTTCTCAAAGAGCATATCGGGAAATGGGTGCCTTTATTTACAATCCTCTTCTGTCGAAAAGCGGGAGATGGTTTTTATTATGCACTCTCTGTGGTGACCAGGGAGTTTTTAAGGCTTGAAATGAGCCTCCTGGGTGTGAGGACGGAAATGTATAAGGAATCTGATTTAACTCAGGAGTTGGTTGCCGGCGCACCTGATGAATGTCTGTCTTGCGCTACATTTGAGGATACAGAAGTTTAGGAGTTGGATTGGTTATGAAATTGGAATTTGATCCTGGTCTTATTGAATCGGTGATATTTAAAGAACTGAAGACTCGCGAAGAAAAGGGTGATTTTCGTCTTACGGATGAATATCATTCGCTTACTGATCCGGTCTATGATAATTTCCCTTTGGATGAACGGTCAGCGCAGTTTAGAAAAATAGAGTGGGATTTTTTTAAAAAACTCGGTTTTCTTAAGTATTTGAACGAAATTTTTGATGAGTTTGGCGACCTTAACGGAAAAGTAGCAGGCGCAGTAATAATAAAGGCGCGCAGTTTGTTTGAAGAGGGCTCTGATCTTTCAAAGGGTCCAAGCGAAGACCCTGGTCAGAAGCGTATTGTTGTGAAGGTGCTCTACGACCGGTTTCTGGATCTGCCCTATTTGAAGAAAATGCTGAGACATGAGTTGATGCATATTTCCGATATGTTGAATCCTTCGTTTGGCTACAAGGATGAGAGGTTGGGCGGTAATCCGATGGAAGAAAGCATTGTTCGTGAGAAATATAGCGTCTTCTGGGACATTTTTGTTGATAGCCGGCTGATTCGAAAGGGTCTTGAAACTACGTCCGATAAAGAATCCCGCTACCTCGAATTTGAAGCTCAGTATAAGAAGATACCTGCCGATGTTAAGCGTGCGCTTTTTGAAAATCTGTGGAGTGATGAAAATCTAACTCACCCAAAGATATTTGACATGGCAAAAGACATTAATCACCTGATGAAAATTATAGAAGGATTATCCATAAAACCAATTCAAAAAACAAAAAAACAAATATTACCAGGGGCACAATGTCCTCTTTGTCAATTTCGTACCTTCGACTGGGCTGAGAGGCTTGATCCGGGCTCGCAAGTGGTTGCGGGTATCAAAAAGGATTTCCCCGATTGGGAGCCAGACGATGGTGTTTGTGAAAGGTGTGCAGAGGTATATTTAGTAAATGTCCCTGTTTGTTAATCGAAATTTTATAGTTAATGCGTTTATATACATGGTTTAAAATGAGAAAGGAGTAGGAATATGAAACTTACGAGAAGGACTTTCCTACAGGTTGCTGGTGCGGCTGGTGCAACGTTTACCGTTGCAAACAAGGCAATGGCATTCAGATTGTTAAAGCCTGCCGTGGAAGTTGGCAACCCGCTGGATGCATATCCGGATCGCGCTTGGGAAAGTGTATATCGCGAACAGTACAGGTATGATCGTACCTTTACCTTTGTGTGTTCTCCAAACGATACACATGCCTGCAGGGTTCGGGCATTTGTCAGGAACGAGGTAGTTATGAGGGTCGAGCAAAACTATGACCACCAGAACTACTCAGATCTTTATGGGAATAAGGCCACGAGGAATTGGAATCCGAGAATGTGTCTCAAAGGATATACCTTTCATCGCAGGGTGTATGGACCTTACCGGTTGAGGTATCCCTTAATTCGTAAGGGCTGGAAACAGTGGGCAGATGATGGCTTTCCTGAATTGACGCCTGAGAATAAATCGAAGTATATGTTTGATGCAAGAGGTCAGGATGAACTCCTGAGGGCTTCGTGGGATGAAGCGTTTACCTATGCTTCAAAGGGTATCATTCACATCACAAAGAAATACAGTGGTGAAGAAGGCGCAAAGAAGCTTTTAGATCAGGGTTATCCAAAAGAAATGGTTGATGCCATGAAGGGGGCTGGCACAAGGACATTCAAGGGACGTGGTGGTATGGGTCTGCTCGGTGTCATTGGGAAATATGGCATGTACCGGTTTAATAACTCGCTTGCGCTTGTTGATAGCCATAACAGGAATGTTGGCGCAGATAAGGCACTGGGTGGCAGAAATTGGTCTAATTATACATGGCACGGCGATCAGGCGCCTGGTCATCCGTTCTCGCACGGATTGCAAACCTCTGACGTTGATATGAACGATATACGGTTCTCCAAGTTAGTTATTCAGACAGGGAAGAACCTTATCGAAAACAAAATGCCTGAAGCACATTGGTTGACACAGGTTATGGAAAGAGGCGGAAAGCTTGTCGTGATTACTCCTGAATATAGCCCGTCCGCACAAAAGGCTGACTACTGGATACCGATCAGGTGTAACACCGATACTGCTCTCTTCCTGGGGCTTACAAAGATTCTGATGGATGAAAAGCTGTATGACGCAGATTATGTTAAGAAGTTTACTGATTTCCCACTGCTGGTCAGAACAGACACCTTGAAGAGGTTGCAGGCTAAGGATATCTTCCCTGATTATAAATTAGAAGATATTTCGCATGGCCCTAGCTACAAGATTCATGGCTTACATGATGATCAGAGAGAAATCATTGGTGACTTTGTTGTATGGGACTCAAAGACAGGCAGTCCAAAGGCAATAACCAGGGACGATGTTGGCGACAAGTTGACCGCCAAAGGTATAGACCCTGTACTTGATGGCACGTTCAAGGTGAAGACCGTTGATGGTAAGGAAATTGAGGTCATGCCGCTTTTCGAGATGTATAAAATACACCTGAAAGACTATGATATTGACTCTGTCGTTGAAATGACAAATTCTCCGAAAGAGCTTATTGTAAGATTGGCGCATGACATTGCAACCATAAAACCAGTTGCCATTCACTACGGTGAAGGTATTAATCACTATTTCCATGCAACATTGATGAACAGGTCTACCTATCTGCCTCTGATGTTGACCGGAAACGTTGGCTATAATGGTTCTGGTTCTCACACCTGGGCTGGAAACTACAAGGCTGGAAACTTCCAGGCTTCCAAGTGGAGCGGTCCGGGATTCTACGGATGGGTGGCTGAGGATGTATTTAATCCAAATCTTGATCCGGATGCTCCTGCATTGGATCTCAAGGTAAAAGGCCGCGCCTATGATGAGGAAGTTTCATACTGGAATCATAATGACAGGCCATTGATTGTTAATACACCGAAATATGGGCGTAAGGTTTTCACGGGTAAAACACACATGCCGACGCCTACCAAGATTATGTGGTTTACGAACGTGAACCTTGTTAATAACGCAAAGCATGTGTATCAGATGTTAAAAAACGTAAACCCCAACGTCGAGCAGATCATGTCTACTGACATTGAAATGACAGGTTCTATTGAATACGCGGACTTTGCATTCCCCGCTAATTCATGGATGGAGTTTGAGTCTCACGAAATTACCAATTCTTGCTCAAATCCATTTATTCAGATTTGGAAGGGTGGAATCAGACCTGTTAACGATTCCAAGGACGATGTAATGATCCTGGCTGGCATGGGCGCTAAACTTGGCGAACTTCTCAGAGATATGCGATTCCATGATGTATGGAAGTTTGCCTTAGAGGGCAGACCAGAGGTGTATATTAACAGGTTGCTGGATGGCAGCACCACTATGAAAGGCTATACTTTTGGGGATATTATTAGTGGTAAGTATGGAGAGCCAGGCGTTTCGCTCGTGATGTATAGGACATATCCGAGACAACCGTTCTGGGAACAGGTGCACGAGAGTTTGCCGTTCTATACACCAACCGGTCGCTTGCAGGCCTACAATGATGAATCGGAGATTATCGAGTATGGTGAAAACTTCATTGTGCATCGTGAAGGGCCGGAGGCTACGCCGTTCTTGCCAAATGTTATTGTAAGCACCAATCCTTATATTCGTCCAGAAGATTATGGAGTTCCGGAAACCGCAGAACACTGGGATGAAAGAACTGTCAGGAACATCAAAAAGTCATGGTCTGACACAAAACAGACGAAGAATTTCCTCTGGGAGAAAGGTTATAAGTTCTATTGTGTAACACCGAAATCCCGTCACACGGTACACTCTCAGTGGGCAGTCACAGACTGGAACTTTATCTGGAATAATAACTTTGGTGATCCGTACAGAATGGATAAGAGGATGCCGGGTGTAGGTGAACATCAGATTAATATCAACCCTTATGCGGCAAAAGATTTGGGTATCGAAGACGGTGATTATGTCTATGTTGATGCAAATCCCGCCGATAGGCCATATGAAGGCTGGAAGCCAAACGATCCGTTTTATAAGGTAGCGAGGTTGATGTTAAGGGCGAAGTACAACTCTTCCTATCCATACAATGTAACAATGATGAAACACTCAACGTTCATTGCTACGGAGAGAAGCGTAAAAGCACATGAAACAAGGCCGGATGGCAGGGCGCTTTCCGCCGGTACCGGTTATCAGGCAAGCTTCCGTTATGGCTCGCAGCAGAGTATAACCAGGGACTGGTCGATGCCGATGCACCAGCTGGATAGCCTGTTCCATAAAGCTAAGATTGGTATGAAGTTTATCTTTGGCTTTGAGGGGGATAACCATGGTATTAATACAGTGCCGAAGGAAACCCTGATCAAGATTTCGAAGGCTGAGGATGGCGGTATTGGTGGCAAGGGAGTATGGGACCCAGCAAAGACGGGCTATACAACAGGCAATGAGAACGATTTTATGAAGAAATACCTTAACGGCGAGCTCGTGAAGGTTGAGAAGGCCTAGTTGTAACATGTTATTTATGGTGAGCTAACAGATGTTCAATGCATTTGTTAGCTCACTTAGTTTTTAGAATTTTGAAGAATCGTATGAGGAGAAATAAATTTATGAAAAAGTTTTTTATTTCCGGAATTATTGCTGTATCATGCCTGGCGTTTACCTATAATTCTGTTGTTTGGGCCCAGGCAGAAGAAAAAAAGGCACTAACGCCTGAAGAGGCTGCAGAAGCGCAGAAGAAGCTTGAAGAAATGCAGCAAAAGTTGAAAAAGGCAGTTAAGAATGTGCCTGCCGTAGAAAATGCTGGTTCCATAACCGGTGTTGTTACCTGTCAGAAGATGAGGAATAATGCCGATGCTATTGTTTTTGTTGAAAAGGTTGGCGATAACAAATTTGCCCCGCCAACGGATCATGCAATAATCGACCAGATTAATCTTACCTATGTACCCAGGGTAGTTGCATTGCAGAAAGGCACCGTTGCAGATTTTCCCAACAGTGATGCAGTTCGCCATAACGTATTTTCACCTCCAACCGCAGCGCTCCAGTTCAACTTAGGCACATATCCTTCCGGCGTTATTAAGGAAGTGCCGTTTGATGTCGTAGGTGAAACCCCATTACTGTGCAATGTCCATAGCGAAATGGCTGGCTTTGCGGTTGCCTTTGAAAATCCCTATTTTGCTGTTACTGATAAGGATGGAAATTATACCATTGAGGGTGTTCCTCCAGGAAAATATGTTGTTAAAACCTGGCACGAAAAACTCAAGGAAATAAGTCAGGAAGTTACGGTAGAGGGTGGCAAGGCTGCAACTGCTAATTTTGATCTGAAGAGAAGAAGATAATTGTTTCTGCCGCTCTGAAGTTATTAAACAAATCTCTATTTTATTGATTCCAGTGAGGGGTAAAAACCTCACTGGAATTTTTTTTGATATTAAATGGAAAGCGTAAATAATATAACTGAAAAAGATTTTCCCCGGATAATATCTGTCCAGGTAGGTAAATTGAAATATTTCGAGAGTAAAACACCACCTGCGCATGAAAAACGGCAATGTCTTACCGGTTTTTATAAGGAACCGGTAGCAGGTAAGATTTGGGTCGGTAATTGCAATCTTTCCGGGGATAGTCAGGCCGATCTTGAAAATCACGGCGGTGCAGATAAGGCAGCGCTTGCATATTCAGCAGACCATTATCCTGTTTGGCTCAAGGAACTTTCTCTTCCAGATTTACCGTATGGTGGATTTGGGGAGAATCTTACCATTGTCGGAATGACAGAAAAAACCGTATGTATTGGCGATACCTATGCAATTGGAGATGTACTCCTCCAGGTTTCCCAGCCCCGACGGCCATGCTGGAAGATTTCTCGCCGATGGCAAAGAGATGATTTGGCTGACCGGGTTGACAAAACCGGACGTATCGGATGGTATTTCAGGGTGCTTAAGGAAGGCTTTATTGAGACGGGACTTCCTGTGGCGCTCCTTGAACGCCCATACCCGCAATGGACGGTTGAACGTTCCTATGAGGTTATGAAAAATAGACGCACAGATACCCCCACAGCCCGGAAACTTGCCGCGTGCCACCTTCTTTCCGTGAACTGGCGTACAAAATTGGTTGAAACGAAGCGCAGGGATATGATAAAAGAAGTTGTTAAAGGCTTTGTTCATAAATTTAAAATTGACAAAATTGTTTAATAGCGAATATAATTTGGTTTTATTGGAATTTTCATTTTGTTTAAGCGGGTCTGAGGGTAGTGCCGACAGAAGTCCCCCTTAAAAAAGGGGGAGTCAGGGGGTTGTAAAATGCTCTGATATAAAGAATACGGTGGGAAAAAACACAACCCCATAATTCCCCTTTACCAAGGGGGACATACTTGATCGTATAGAGTAAACGTCTTGATAAATTGTTATTGCATCTGTCACTGCGAGCGGGGCGAAGCAATCTTTTCATGAGATTGTTTTAGGCAAAGCCTTCGCAATGACAACTTTTTTGATGTCGACTATAATTAATCTCTTATTATATGGAATATATGTTTCAACGCCGTAAATCACGAATCGTTAACGTTGGTGGTGTGCTTATCGGGGGAAATAACCCGGTTTCTGTACAAACCATGACAAAAACCCATACCGAGGATATTGACGCCACGGTGCAGCAGATTAAGGAATTGGAGGAGGCGGGCTGTCATATTGTTCGCCTTGCCGTGCCCACGATCGTTTCCGCGAAGTGTCTCGGCATTATTAAAAGACAGATAAAAATCCCGATGGTTGCTGATATACACTTTGGCCACCACCTTGCGCTGGAAGCCATTGCCCAGGGTGTGGATAAAATACGGATCAACCCGGGTAATATGAAGGATAAAACTAAATTAGAAGAGGTGGTCATGGCGGCAAAGGAGAGGGGTATTCCTATCCGTATTGGGGTTAATTCAGGTTCTGTCCGTGGTGAGGGGGACAATCATGAAGAACTTACGTCATTAATGGTTAAGACCGTTCTCCGTTATTGTGAACACTTTGAATCGCTGGGATTCAAAGATATTGTGTTGTCTCTTAAGGCATCGGATGTGCCTTCAACCCTTGCTGCGTATCGGTCTATAGCCACGCTGTGTGACTATCCCCTGCATCTGGGTGTTACCGCCGCAGGGCCGCCAAGCCTTGCAACGATTAAGTCTGCAATTGGTATAGGAGGATTACTCTCGGAAGGTATTGGCGATACCTTGCGTGTTTCTTACACGGGTGCTCCGGAGCTGGAGGTCAAGGCCGGTTATGAAATTCTTGAGGCGTTGGGTCTTTATAAACGTCAGGGCGCTGAGCTCATTTCCTGCCCTACGTGCGGTCGTTGCGAGATTGACTTGGTGAATATTGTTGAAAAGGTGAGACAGCGTTTGCCGGTTGATAAGAAAAATCTTCAGATAGCCATTATGGGGTGTGTGGTGAATGGACCCGGAGAAGCGCGTGAGGTTGATATTGGTATTGCTGGCGGTAAGGGATTTGGATTTCTCTTCAAAAAGGGCGAAAAGGTTCGAAAGATACCAGAAGACCGCATGGTTGAAGAGCTTTTGGAAGAAATTACCCGCATGTCATAATGATAAAAAATATTGTTGTCCTCGGTTCCACAGGTTCTATAGGAAAAAATACCCTTGAAGTTGTTCGAAATTTAAAGGACGAATTCCGGGTTGTTGGCCTTTCTGCAAATTCCCGATGGGAACTCCTCTCTGATCAAATCGAAGAGTTTCAGCCTGCCTATGTTGCTTTGAATAACGGTGAATTAGTTAGAAAGTTAAAAAACCGCTTTTCAAACAACAGGCTCGAAATCATTACGGGAAATAATTGCCTGAAAGAACTTGTTTTAAGAGACGAAGTTGATATTGTGGTTTCTGCCGTTGTGGGCGCCGTTGGTTTGCCGGCGGCTATTGCGACATTACAACAGGGGAAAACCCTCGCACTCGCCAATAAGGAGTCTTTGGTAATGGCAGGGCAAATTGTGATGTCGTTGGCAAAAAAAGACCAGATTTTGCCGGTGGATAGCGAGCACAGCGCTATCTTTCAGGCCCTTCAATCCGGCAGACTCAATGAAATAAAGCGTGTTATTATTACGGCCTCGGGCGGACCATTTTATGACTATCCTCATGATAAGCTGTCCGATGTGAAGCCTGCTCAGGCGCTCAAACACCCTACCTGGCAGATGGGGCAAAAGATTACCATTGATTCCGCTACCCTGATGAATAAAGCGCTTGAGATAATTGAGGCGCGATGGTTGTTTGATTTGAAAACAGAGCAGATCGATGTGGTAATCCATCCGCAATCAATCATTCATTCTATGGTGGAATTTTGTGACGGGTCGGTAATTGCCCAGATGGGTATGCCTGATATGAAGGTGCCCATTCAATATGCATTAACATATCCTGAACGAAAATCTTTAAGTGTTCAACATCTGGATTTATCAAAGATAGGAAGTCTTACCTTTAAAAAGCCTGACATGGAAAAATTCCCCGCTCTCAGGCTGGGTTATCAGGCTGCAAAGGAAGGCGGTACGGTTGGAGTGATTCTCAATGCAGCGAATGAGGTTGCGGTTCAGGCATTTCTGAATGGTCAAATTAAATTTACCGAAATTTCATCGAGTGTTGAAAAGGTAATAAACAATCATCTTTTTATCAAAAACCCTTGCCTTGAGGATATTTTAGCTGCAGATTCCTGGGCAAGACAGGAGATTACAAAATGCCTTTTGTAGATGTTTCAACAAATGTTTTACAGGTTATTATTGGGATTGGATTACTGATTTTTATCCATGAGCTTGGCCATTTCCTTGTTGCGAAGAAAATAGGAGTAAGGGTTTATGCCTTTTCCTTGGGATTTGGTCCCGCTATTTTTAAAAAGAAATGGGGCGAAACAGAATACCGGCTTTCATTAGTGCCCCTGGGAGGTTATGTAAAGCTTGCAGGCGAGGGACCGGATGAAGAAAAAACGGGCGCTTCCTGGGAATTTTCATCCAAGAGTGTTGGACAGCGCGCTGCCGTGCTTGTTGCCGGCGTGGGGTTAAACGCTATCCTTGCCTTCATTGCCTTTATTGTTGCCTTTCAGATCGGCGTTCCCTTTATAGCGCCGGAGGTTGGCCAGGTTCTCCCGGGTTCTCCCGCGTGGGAAGCGGGAATCCAGCGGGGGGATAAGGTTGTCGAGGTTGATGGAAACAGGGATATTGATTTTGAAGACCTCTTTACCATTATTGCCTTAAATACCTCTGCATCGGGATTACCGATTAAAGTAGAACGGGATGGAAAGATTCTGGATTTCACGGTAATGCCCTCATACGATGCTGAACATGGTATTCAAAGGATAGGGATTGCGCCTGCTACCAGCCTGGAGGTCGATAAACTATTTGCATTTGAAAACAACGTTTCCCCGGCAAGAGACGCTGGTTTACAGGTTAAGGATATTGTAGTCGCTGTAAATGGCAAGCGGATTTCTGCTGAAGATGAATTCCGCGAGGTAGAAATGCAGAATCCCGGCAAAGAAATTTCGGTTGTTGTTTTAAGGGACAGCAGAGAAGTGGAACTTAAGATAACCCCATACAAGTCATGCCGGTGGATGCTCGGTCTTTCCTGTGCGACTGCCCGCATTGACGGCGTTAAGAATGATAGTCTTGCCATGAACGCAGGTTTTTTGAAAGGCGATGAGATTACTGAGGTTAATGCAAAGCCTGTAACCGGATTCGCTGAAATAGGCAAACTGGTATTGGAATCTGAATCTGAAACATACGCCTTTGCTATTAAAAGAAATGAACGGATTTCTACTATTACCGTGCCTTTGAAGGATGCAAAAGAAAAAACGTCGTTTCTGAGCGGGTTTTCCCCCTTTTATGGATTAGTAGTCGACTCTGTAGTTGAGGGATTTCCTGCAGAAAAAGTTGGTATAAAGCCGGGCGATAAAGTTACCGCCCTGAATGAAAGAGAGGTAAAAGACTGGAACTCATTGCTGCAGGCAGTTATCATGAGCCAGGGAAAGCCGATGGTGATTGAGTGGGTGCGTGATGGTAAGCGTTTTGTATCTACCATTGCGCCTCAAAAAGATGAAAAGAATGCCGTGGGCAATATTGGGCTGAAATTTCGCGAGAAGACGCTCGTTAAACAGTATGGTCTTTTTGGTTCTTGCATCATAGGTATAAAAAAGGCGATTATTAATGTGCAAAGGCTGTATCTTACCATCAAAGGCTTTTTTTCTCAGAGGCTATCAACCAAAAATGTCGGTGGATTTATCCTGATTGCCCAGGCGTCGTATGAGTCTGCCAAGGTAGGCATGGGCAAACTCATGTATTTCCTGGGTATTCTGAGCCTCCAGTTAGCGCTCTTGAATATCCTGCCCGTGCCTGTGCTGGATGGCGGTCACTTGTTATTTTTGGCAATCGAGAGGATTAAGGGTTCGCCCGTAAGTCAGAAAGCGCTTTCCATAGCGCATTATATCGGCTTTGCCGCCATCATTTCTCTGGTTATTTATGCCACAAGAAATGACATTATGCGGTTGTTGTCACTATAACAGTTTGTACAGATTAAACGGTTTAAACAGATTAAACAGTTTAAACCGTTTATTGCCGACTACTGGGGATCTGTGCTGCAATAAAAAGTCGCCGTATGCCTGATTAAATTGAGTTTTATTGAAAATTCATCCAAATTTATATATAGTATCGCAATATTGATATTAACAAAATGCCTTGTTTTCTTATTTGCACCAGGGTCTGAATAAGATATCGCTTGTATGGAACCGGTTGAACTATTGAAATTTGATTTTGACAAAGAAATCATTTTCTCTGTCCAGACATATCTCATGAGTATCTTAAATACGAATGACATTGTGTTTGATGTGGACGGAGAAGTGGTGGGTGAAATGCATAGTTCTTCTTATTGTAAAACATTGCGTTTTGTAAGCGCACGTAAAGATATATGCTTTTCTTATAGTTGGGACCTTTCGAAAAATGCCATACGCTCCAATAAGTCCCTGGAGGACCAGTGTCCCTGTGGCCTAACACTTATTGCGGTGCCGGTATACCTTCATGAGAATACCGTAATCGGCGCACATTGTGTGACGATTTCGGATCCCTACCGTTCTAAGTTTAGCGTGTTTGATGTTGCGTCACGGTTTAATGTTGACGCCCATATCCTGTGGGATGCTGTTAAAAAGACGCCGCCTGTGCCAAAACCTATCTTAAAAATTGCACGGGAACAGGTAGCCTTGTCGTCTGAACTCCTGTCGAAGATTTTTACCCGTATTCATACGCTCAAACAAAAGTTTTGAATTATATATTATGTTGAAAGATTTCAATGCCGTTGTAGAGACGTAAGATTTTACGCCGCTATGTGTCTGCTGTATTTTACTATCCGCATAGTTTTTGATTCCTTGCCGAGTAAAAAAATCTGCCTTAGAGTGGGAGGAAGTGCGTTATGAGAAGTATTGCGTTACTGAACCAGAAGGGGGGCGTAGGAAAGACCACAACGACTGCAAATCTGGGCGCATGCCTTGCGATGCTGGGGAAAAAAGTATTACTTATTGATATGGACCCGCAGGCTAATTTAAGCGTGCATCTGGGTATGGATATTTACAGTCTAAAATATTCAGCGTATGATCTTATTGCAGGTGATTGTAAACCAGATGAGGTGATTGTAAAAACCAGCATACCCCGCCTGGATATTATACCGTCCAATATAGATCTTTCCGGGGCGGAAATTGAACTGGTGGGCGTTGTGGGCAGAGAGACGGTGTTAAAAGAAAATTTAGGGGATGCAATCAACTCATATGATTACGTCCTTATTGATTGCGCCCCTTCGCTTGGTTTATTGACCCTGAACGTCCTGACCCTGGTGCACGAGATATTTATTCCTGTACAAACCGAATTTTTTGCTTTGCGTGGCGTAGGTAAGCTATTGGATACGTACGAGATAGTTCGTAAGCGGCTTAATAATGCATTAGAAATTACCGGCATTATTCTTTGCATGTATACAAGCCGCACTCGTTTGGGCAACGAGGTTGTAGAAAAGGTAAGGGAACATTTTAATGATAAGGTCTTCAAAACGATTATTAGAAAAAATGTGAAGCTCTCGGAATCGCCGAGTCATGGAAAACCGATTGTTTCCTATGCGCCTGGTTCACACGGTTCGGCGGATTATATGGCCCTTGCGCAGGAAGTAATGCTCCAGGAAAATAAAGAATATCAGACATCAAGCAATAAATAAATTTATTGCATCGTAATTTCCTTAAAGCAATTTTATATTTTACTGTGGAGAAGTTATGGGAAAAGAAAGCGCCCTGGGACACGACCCATTGGGTTGGATAAATAAAAGATAATAAAAAACCATCTTCGGATAATCTGGCAGATAAAAATGTTTCAGAGGATAATTTACCATTACCCCAACAACCGTCTGTCCCTTTGAATACAAACAAACCATTGGAAGGAGTATCGCAGCCAACGAATAACGTTGGTAGTTCGACTCGTGGCGTTCCGCCGTTAAAACCAAAGGTTGTGATTGGGCGTATGTATGAAAAGCCAGCTCCGGAAAAACAAAAATCGGTTCGTGGCACAGAAAATGTGAATCCGGAAACAATAGAAGTGGTAAGAAATTCTTCTCCTGTTACCTTACAACCTCAACAAACCATGGGGGCAGCGATAGAAACAAGCCGTTCTCTCACAACTTCCGGCGACCGTTTTTTGACCTACCTCATTATTGCTTATACGACCCTTCTGCTTATTCTGGGATATTTCGTTTACATCGATCTTTCCAGGAGGATGGGCAGGATGGAGGCAAAGGTTCTTGCCCTGCAGAAGGCGTTGCCGGTAAAAGAACAATAAATTTCTCTTGCCAGTGGTTTGATCAGTGACGATTGAACCGCCGAAGGGACGTTAAACATAAAAGTCTTTTCATGTAATCTAACATTGAAAATTCCTCGGAGAAAATAATCGTGAATCACAACAAAATATCTTGGGATATGCATTCGTAATGCTTTTAGCCCCGACGAGGCCTTGGTAGGACGGCAAGGCAATGAATTTTATTGTGAACGTGACCACAGCCCATTTGATGAAATGTGCATAGAGTTACGGAATACCGCTGGTAAGGCACGCCCTCCGATAACCTTTTTTACCGGCCACAGTCGGGTAGGATGGGTTAAATGAAGTGAACCCATCGATATCATAGTTTTGTTGGGTGGGCTTTGTTCACCCAACGTACAAAACTGGAACCAGGAGAACCGATTGACGATCACTGCCCTTCCTGGTTCAGGAGGGATTGTTAACTTCCAATATGGTCCCTTTTGCAGGAGGATATACAAGTCTTCGCCACTGGGCACAATTGTCTTCGTCTGTCACAGAAACTCAGAGACATGACCGAAATTTATGGAAGGGTATAAAGAGGTGATATTTGTTAAGTGAGAATTTTTTATTTTTCTTGACATATTATATATTAATTAATGTATACTTCAAACAAGCATTAATTGTACACGATAAAGGCAAACCCTGAGTAATCAGGGGGCGCAAAGTGTAGGGTCTCTGACGGACACTCTAAGATAAGATGTGACAGCAGATAGCCTTACTGCAGTAAGTGTTTATAAAGTAAATATCTTTGCAGTAAGGTTTTTTTGTTTTAAGGGTTTATACATATCACAGCGAAGCCACAACCAAAGTAAATAAAGTGACGGGTGACGCATAAAACAAGTTGTAAGTTGTTAGTTTTAAGTAACAACTTAAATCTTACCACTGTCTTCCGACACTCGTCACCTGAAAAACCTACAAAAAAAGAAGTTTTTATGGATTAATACTATAAGCATTTAACTCGTAGCGGGCATTCTGAAGCTGGCTATACAAACCTTTATCTTCGAACAAAACAGGAGAGAATTTTTATGGTAAGGATAAGAGTGCTTTTAGCAATTTTCCTGGTTCAATTCTTTGTATTTCATACATATGAGGGAGAAGGTTCACCAGTCCAGCCTGAGTCAAATATTCCACAAGTTGCACTTTCTGTAACGCCTTTAGATTTAACGAGACCACCCACAAGGGAAGAAATTATGGCTGCAGGACAGCTCGGTGGTCAGCTTTATCCCACCCATGAAATAAGCGATAAGAAAAGGGAAGAGGCGATTAATCTTTCCTTTGGTGAGGCTATTCAGGAGTGGAATAAGCATGAATATAAAAATGCCGCTGCGATGTTCAGAAAACACATGGAGGAGTACCCCGACAGCCCCTGGGTATCGGAGGCAATACTCCATATAGGCTGTGATGCCCATTATAACGGGAGATATACCGAGGCAGAAGAAAGTTTCAAATGGATACTTGAAGAAAATAAATTCAAAGACTACGAAGGTGCAAAAATCCTGAAGAACAAGGCAAAACTCCGACTCGGCGTCCTTAAGGTTGATCAAAATAATTTTGATGAAGCAAAGGAATTGTTTCGTGAATTGAAACAGGAGGGGTTAAACTGGCGTGACCGCACCTATGCCTCACACTGGATACAGCGGCTTTCACGCTATACATCAGGCAAGCTCTCCATGCTCAATTGCGGGACAAGGGCGCTTGCTTATCTTATGGAAAAAGATGGTAGAAAAACAGATGCCAAAAAGGTGGTTGAGGTTATACCTGAAACTACGAATGGTCAAAGCTTCCTTGACCTCCATGATATTGCATCGAAATACGGATACAAACTTACTGCACTATGGATACCGGTCTCCCGACTGAATCGTTTACCACTGCCCGCCATTATGCACATCCCGGCTAAAGATAATGGTGATAGAGGCCATTACTGGATTTTGGA
>JAXMAC010000006.1:0-63970 GCA_046350595.1 Candidatus Brocadiaceae bacterium
TAAATCCTCATATACTGTCCAGACTTTCCCGTAACGCAGATATGGTAAAATGATCCGCTTTGAATGATTCCCGTTCCTGTAGAAACTGTTGTATAGCTGCCACCGCCCGCCATCATCAACCAAATAGCACCCGTACTATTGACTCTGAACCTGAATCCACTGGCATTTGCTCCTCCAGAGGTAAAAATACCCCTGTTTGCAGCCAAATCAGCAGCATTTACCCATGCAGAACACGTAAACTCGCTAAAAGCCGGCAAACTGTTAGAAATCGATACATAACTATTTGTACCATTAAAGCTCAATGCGTTCCCGTACTTACCTGCCGTCCATGTAGTTCCATTAATTATACCATCATTGCCATTGCCCGATGTGTCATGGGCAGCCGTCCCATTTCCTTCATCAAAAGTATAGAGGATAACCCGACCGCCTGAAGCAGGGGTTCCGGCATAACTCACTGTAATAGTACCTGTCCCTGTGTTACCTGCCCCATCAGTTGCCATTACGGTAATTATGGTATCACCGACTGCAAGACCTACATTAGATATCGTCCAGCTTGTAGTACCGCTGGCAGTGCCACTATGTCCTTGATCATCATTCCACATTACAGCATTTATCCCACTTCCACTATCTGCAGCGCTACCGCTTAAATTTATTGTATTATTTGCCGTTGTATACGTAGCTGCTGATGTAGGACTGGTAATCGTCACTCCAGGATCTATAGTATCCAAATTGATCGTATCACTTTTTGTACTTGAAACATTTCCCGATGAATCCTTATACCATACGAATAATGTCTTATTTCCATCTCCGCCTACTAATGTATAGGGTATATCTATATTAAGATTTGCCGCTGGTGTGACGGAAACCCAACCACTATCTGTAGGTGATGGTATGGCAGAATTTGTCGAAATGTTATATCCTATTATACTTGTATCATCACTTGCTACCAAATTAAAAGTAACATTGGTAGAATTTGTATAAGCAGCGCCTTTATTGATTACAATAGATCCGGTGGGAGCGAGATTGTCAGAAGGCCCTTTATACAATTCAAGGACTTCCTGATCCGTTAATGCAGCTTTGTAAAGGTAAATCTCATCAATAGTACCATTAAAATATCCACTATTAACCCTTGAATATCCGACCCTCATATCAGAATAAAATGCCAAAGGTACAACAGTATTACCGGTTGGATGAGTTTGGGTGTCTACTAACTGTCCATTGACATACAATCTTTGTTTTCCCGTAGTTTTCTCATATACCCCCACTACATGATACCAATTACCTACTGAATTTATTAAATTACTTCTGTTTATTTTATAAGTCTTTGTTCCACTCATATTTTGCGTAACGAGAACAAATTCAATAGTATCCGGCGCTGAAGATATAAAACGTATTTCGTACCCTTCCAGAACTTGTACAGTTGAGTCCCATCTTAAGGCACTAAATACCCCATCATTGTAGGATGTGTCTTTTACATTTTTATAAAACCAGGCAGCAACTGAAATTTCGTCATAGTTCTTCCTTGGAACTGAAACATAATTACTTGTTCCATTAAATTTCAATCCCCCTTTAATTTTCCCTGTCGTCCACGTTGCGCCGTTAATAGAGCCGTTATTCCCATTACCAGATGTATCCGTAACAACGGAACCACTTCCCTCATTCAAGGAATAATATACCTGTAAGGCATTAGCAATAATTGATTCCATAACATTCACGGTTATGGTGTCTGTACCAATATTCCCAACGCCATCGGTCGCAGTTACCGTAATTATATTGCGTCCGGTCGCTAAATTTATATCTGTGGTTGTCCAACTCGCTGTTCCTGTTATAATTCCATTTCCCCCTCTATCATTACTCCATGTTATCTTACTTACTCCACTTCCATTATCAGAGACATTACCACTTAACCTTATCGTATTACTTCTCATCGAAAACGTGTCGTTAGAAGTTGGGGTAATAATCGCTATAGCAGGTGTTGTTGTGTCTAAAATTATTGTATCGCTTGCAGTGTTAGATACATTGCCTGCTGCATCTTTACACCATGCATACACAGTCTTACTACCATTTCCCGTGCTTAAGGTATAAGAAACATTATCATTATAATTGATTGTTGAAGATACCGTTTTCCACCCGGTAGCCGAAGCCTTTGGTTTTGTAGAAGCTGCTGAGAGATAATAACCCGTTACGCCAACACTATCCGTTGCTGAAATGTCCAAAATGACACTAGTATTTCTGGTATAAGGAGCATTATCATTAATCGTTATAGAACAGACCGGTGCTGTAGTGTCTGTAGCACTAAAAGACATTTCATTTCCATACACGATACCCGCACTATTTTGTGCCACAATTCTGTAATAGTTAGTTTTGGTTGCCAACATCCCGCTTACATTTATCCCAATATTTATGTCAGTGTTTCCACTTACAATCTGCGTAGATGATTTGCTCGTGTATGATAAACTAGTGGTTCCATACTCAAACCATACTGTTGTAGATAAACCATTAGCATTTACTTTTCCATTTAACGTTGCTGCATTTGACGTAACATTTGTTGCGGCTGATGTTATTACGGTGGGAATTCCTTTGCTTGACCCCAGGGTAAAAATATAACCATTCCCCATAACCTGACCATTACTCGCATCGACGTTAATAGCCACACCACTTTTTAACGTTATCTCACTCCCCACAATATTAACATCTGAAGCCCCATCCTCTGCCTCCAGAAAAAAATCGTCTGCACGTTTGACGGAAATCACCTTTTCTCCCGTATTGAGTTTTATGACGCCTTTCGTCGTCAGAAATACGGCAAAGAGCTTTCCCGTCTTTGGATGATAGGAGTACATTACATCACTGCTTATATAACTTTTTGGACTTTGATATATATTTCCATCCCATGAACGATTTAGCAATGGAACATTGTTCAAATTATCCCAATTTGGTATACATCGTATCAGTTTTAACCTTGGATACACATCTGCAATGCTTTGAAAATCGGGCATAGTTCTAAAACCGCCAAAACGACCAAACCAATTAAACCATGCACCGTTATCACCCGCTTTCGCTGCAATAAGCCGGTTCACATCTTCTTCAATTATACTATTCTGGCTACAACCAACCCTATCCTTTGTAATGTTGACACCGGAATTAAAATTATTGCTGTTATCTACAAAATCGCTAACGGGACCTTCCTGAGATATCATATCAGGGGTCAATTCATCTTTATCCGCACGGTTTTTTATGCTATATACCCACTCGTCTCCGCTAACACTTCCAGTACCGTCATAAATCCTGGCAGGCTCAATAATCCACTTTGCATTGGGAAATTCCTGCCTCATTCTATTATTGAGCTGCTTATAAAATGCATACATTCCTTCAGTAAATGACGAGTACTCATGAGTAATGTTATCATGTAACAGTCCAGAATCCGTTTTCGTCCAGTGGACTAAAGTAGTGCGAACCGCACCTGTACTTGTTAGATATCTGAACTCGTTATTCAACCTTGGCACATCAAGCCCATAACCCATAAAAGTAAATGGGAGATTTGGATTTTCGTAACTCTTGAATAGTCGTATTATTTTATCAACGAGTTCATTAATAACTGCCTGTTGCTGCAAATCCCATACTACAGTAAACCTGTCGGGATTCAGTTCTGGGAAGACACTTGGCGCCAGATTATAGGGAAATGGATCGTTACTTTTCCAGACCATTCTCTTATTATACCAGTTCTTTTGATCTTGGGTATAAGACTTGGTAGCATCTACGAGTTTGCCCCTTTGTACATCAGTTCCAAGAGAAGAAACATCTGGTAGGTCCGTATAAACGTAAGGATCCCAATGAGGATCAATAATATAATATTTTAAACCGGCACAGTCTGGGTTATTTTTATACGTGCTGACATAATAACTCCGTGCAGCAATATAGTCGTACCCCATCTGCCTTGCATATTCTATAGTATTTTCCGGTGTATCTCTCCAGACAATACCATACCAATTCCTCCAATCACTCTGCGCGTATATATCACTAAGTGCAAATATGTGGGAGAAAAGAAAAAAGGCAATCCATAAAACTTTCATGGCAGACTTCATAATTACCACTCCTTTTAAAAGTAAAGAAACACCTTTCGGTATTACGACAATCCACTTCTTAAAGCATATTGGAACTGCTTTATATCCCTTAAAAACCAGGAGACTTTGAATACCTATTAAAACAAAAAAACCTTACTGCGTGAGATTACGGTGAATACATCTTCGGCAGTAAGGCTGTCTCAAGTAATTATGAAATTTCGCTGTTTGTCAGAGACCCTTTACTTTGTGCCCCCTGATCACTCAGGGTTTACCTTTTCGAGATGATTTTGAATAAATTTATTAGGTAGTCCTTCAATCCATAATACACATACTATCCATTGTACTATAAATTGAGGAAAACGAGAGTTAGTGAAATGGGGTTTAATTTCTTATCGGTTGAATGTTTTCTACCAATTCAGATTATCAGATCGTGAGAAAACCGTTCATATATAACCTTCTCCCATTGATTTTCTTTTATTGAAAAGAAATTTTCTGCTATTACTCTGGATTTTCAGCAAAAAACCGTCAAGATAAGCTCGGCTTTTTGAGGTAAGTATTTTTTAATTTCCATCCGATCGATTAACAACTTTATGGTAATATAACCTTTTATATGAGGAAGTCAAGTATTTTTTTAAATTTGGCACGTCACGATACAACTCATAAGTTAATATTATACAGATAGATAAACAAATATTGTACATATTAATTACTGCAATGCCATATATTGTATTTAAATTTTTTAAAAATTTACTCCTTTTCATAACATTTTTCGTTAAGGGTACTCTTATATACTTCCATTGTTTTAAGAGCAATTATTTCCCAGCTAAATTTTTTGGCTATCATCTTTCTCTGTTTTTGTCCTTCTTCCTCCGATAGAGGACATTTGATAAATTCTTCCATTTTTAGCGTAATCGACTTTATATCACCCGGTCGAAAAAACCTCTGGATTGATAATTCAATATTTTTATTGGCGGGAATGTCAGACACGATACAGGATAAACCATAACTCATAGCTTCGAGTAAAACAATGGGTAATCCTTCATAATAAGAAGGAAGAACAAAAAGTCCTGCATGGCTATAAAGTTCCAGTAAAGGTTCCCCCTTGAGAAAACCCGTTAATATGATATTGCTATTTCTGCTCGCCTTTGCCTTTAAATTTACACTGTACTTATCCTCATGGTCTGCCTGGCCAACAATAACCAACCTCCATTTTTCTGCAAGAATTGTTGTGTTAGATACTAAAAGTTGGTCGAAAGCGTCAATCAGGTCATGAAAGCCCTTTTCTGGCACAAATCGTCCTACAGTTAAAATATACTTTTTCTTTTCCAATCCATACTTTATGAGGGCATTACTTGTTTGTAAGACTTCAGGCAAAATTACGCCGTTAGGAATAACCGTAACATCCCTTTTATATTTTTCCCTTATAAAATTGGCGATAGATTCAGAAATACAAATAATGCTATGCGCCCATGTGCTTCCTGCGTATTCCCCGAGTTTTAAAAACAACTTTGCCAGTTTTCCCCATTTCATTCTTTGGTAATCAGGACCATGGTTGGTCATTACTACTTTTAGACCCAGAAGCCGGGCAACCGGTATAATCAATGACGGTCCAATTGCATGGATATGAAGGATGTCAGGTGCGATTCTTTTTGCAGCAAATACTCCATAGAGGGTGTGTAAAATTGATTCGAGGAATTTATGCTTTGGGCATGGCAATGAGATTAATTTGACACCTTTATACACATATCTGATGTACTGAACATAAGGTCTCCTGGCAAAGACAACTACTTCGCATCCTTGCTGAACGAGCACAGGATAAAGATTTTCACAGTGAGTTTCAACGCCGCCCTGAACACCAGGAAATCCCCTGGTTCCAAGTACTGCTATTTTCAATTTTGAGTTTGTAGTCACAAGTCTAACGTTTGTTGACATAAATGAACGGTTTTAAAGAGATGTATAAACATCCCTATCAACAAGTAAAATATAATTCGAAACCATATTAAATATTTTTCCTTTTTTTTAAAATATAGTAACACTGAGGCTCGATTTTAAAAAATACAAGCAATTTAAGGATAAATTTAGTAAGCGATAGATGTTTATTAAAAAAATTTTTTGATTTTCCCATTCTGTAAGAGTAACTACTTTTTAAACTAAATAAACTAAAATCTACAAACACATTAAATACATCACCGTATTTGCAAAGAACTTTCTTAACGTGTGTTGTAGGAACATAAAAAACGGTTTCTAACTCCCTCGTTATATTGGTTTTTGTTCTTCCTGTTCTTCGTATTCTATGCCAGGCAATAGCGACATATCGGGCGATTTTTTTAGGGAAAAGCGTGATAGGAGCATCCAGATGTCCAATGTCGTAAATAAAATATTTATTTGGATTCCAACCAACAAAACAAATATTTTTTGTTACTTCGCACATCTCTTGTATAACTTTTTTATAATTTTCTATGTGCTCTATCATTGCCATAGAAAAAACACAATCGATACTTCCCCTTTTGAAGGGAAGGTTAACCGCATCTCCCCTTACTATCTGAACTTTTGGGCATCGTAATCGAGCGACTTTAATCCACGACAGGTCGTAGTCTAACATAATTGGAAATAGAGGATTAAAATAATCATTCAGGCATTTAATTAGCCCTCCCGAACCTCCGCCGATGTCCAAAATAATTTTAATTTCATCACTGCAATATAATTTCAATGTATGGATAACTTTTTCTTGTTTTTCACATTCTTTGGTTTGATAACAAACATCCTTTTCTGCCTTTTTCTTTATATATCCAGAGGCGGTTGGTTGTACGTTCCATTTTTCACGTACAATTTTTTCAATTTTTTCATACGTTTCGGAGTTTGTAATGCCATTTGCTTTTTGTTCATAGATTATAACCTTTGCTATCTTTTTTATTCTTTCTTCTTCTTCGAGCTCTAATTGCCACAGGTTATTACACAGCCTCGGAATTCCATCAATAACAGGGTATGATTTGTTACATTCTAAACAAGTGAGAATCCCCTCAGAAATATCGTATGAGTTATCATCTATTCCACTGCCCATTATGACTTTTTTTTCAAGACTTAAATTTGCCTTACACCCAGGACAACAAAGTATATCAAGCAGATTTTCGTTCATTTTCAATAGTATCCAAGTAAGTTATAGAGAAATAGCGCGGGAATCAATTAAACCTTCGCGTGCTTGTATCCCGTATCTAAAGCAGCATCCTGCTTGCTTCAGTCTGTATTCAGTTAGAAAAAATATTTGTTAATGATTCAAAATGCTTTCCTGGCGAATAATAGGTTTCAATCCGCTCCCTCCCCTTTTTCCCCATATTAATAATTCTTTCAGGGTTTGATAACAAATCTTTAATCTCGTGAGCTAATTCTTCAGCATTACCCACCTCAAATTTTAGTCCACACTCATCCGTAATTTGTTCTGCTATACCACCAATGTCTGACCCTATAACAGGCTTTCCATAGGCCATACTTTCCAGAACAGTCATGGGACTATTATCTAGCCAGACAGAGGGGACAACCGTAAATATCGCCCCTTTTATCAGTTCCTCCAGTTCCTTCCCTTTTTTAAAACCAACAAATACCACATTCTTTATGCTATACTTTGATACATAGTTCTTTAGCTCACCGAGTGTTTCATCAGTAGATTCACCTGCAATTACAACGGGGACACAAATTTTGCCCCTATTTATTGCCTCAAGCAATACATGAACTCCTTTGTCCCTCGAAATACGTCCAAAATATAAAATATACCCTTTATTTTCGAAACATGCCTGCTGGCCTTTGAGTTCAAAAAAACTGGGTATAAATTTGATCTTTTCCCCATCAAAACCACCCTGGATCATATTTTGGCGCATACATTCAGAAGGCGTAATAAAATAATCTACCTTATCGTATATTTTCAACCACTTGTGAATATACATTGATAGTACTCTTGTAAAAGTTGGGGCAAAATACCCCTGAACACATTTATATTTCAACGCATAATAATATCCTGAAAAACACTCCTGGCATATCTTTCCATCACGTAAAAAACGATATTCAGGGCATAGAAGATAATAGTCTGAAATACGCATAACAACAGGTATTTTTAATGAATATGCAGCGTCAATTACACTGGGTGAAATATCATTTACAATTCCCAGCAGATAGAGCACGTCAATCTGTTTATCAATGAGGAGTTTCCGCATCTTTTTATACGCTTCACCTGAGTAAATAGCATTACGAAAAATTTTCAACGCCTGTAATTTACTCACTTTATAATCCTTGTAAAAAAGGACATCTTCACCAGCTGGAGGATTGACAAAATATCCACTGGTTTCACACTCATAATTATCTTTTCTTTTTACCGAAAAAGGATAAACCTTATGTCCGTGAGCCTCAAGCATCTGTTTAATACTGAACAAATACCTCTCAGGGCCAGAAGATTCAAAGTATCTTCTGTTAGCAATCACAATATTCATCTTAATTAAGATATTCCTTAACCAGTGTTTCGCAGTGCCTTTCAATCGTATGGTGATCTTGAAAAAAAGCAAACGCCCCTTCACCCAATTTTTCTCTCAATACTATATCCTCAAGTATCTTAACGATGGCATCTGCAATAGAACTCAATTGTCCGTACGGCACCAAAAACCCTGTTTTGTTGTGTTTCACGACTTCAGCATTACCCCCTACATCTGTTGCGACAATAGGTTTCTTGTGAGCCATGGCTTCGAGAAGCGTGATGGGTAAACCTTCATAACGAGACGAATTCACATATACATCACAAATTTCTAACAATTCATCTACATTATCTACAAGTCCAAGCAACCGAATGTGGTTTTTCATGCCCATTGCAATAATTTGTTGTGTAAGACTTTCTCTTTCGGGGCCGTCTCCTCCTATTAAAAGTATCGCTTGATGTTGTTTTTCAACCACACTACGGAAGGCATCAATTAATAAATCGTACCCTTTCTGTTTTTTTAATCTTCCTAATGATAAAACAACTTTATTGTTTCTGCCTAAATTCAACTTTTTAAATATTTCATCACGTCGCCCATTTTTGTAAGTCACGGGCGTTACAGCATTACTCAGGAGTTTTGCAGCCTTATCTGGAATAAATACTTTAAGATTTTTCAAAACATGTGCGCCACAACCAAATAACACGTCACTTCTGCGCAAACAAAAACGTTGCAATAAATTAATTCGAGTGTCAATGTGGAGGGTGTGGAATACTTTCAAGCCTGCTAATCTCCCAACCCAGGGACCAAAATAATTCAATAAATGCGCATGGAGAATGTTGAATCGATTGCGACGAAGATAACCAATGATTTTCAAATAAACAAGGAATGTTTGGAATTTTTTATGCGGGGCATTCCATACGCGAACAGGTATTTTTAAGCTTATAAATTTATCATAGAGAGCGCCTGCTTCAAATACAACATGAACCTCAAAAGAAAAACGTGGATCATCTTTAAGAAACGACATCTCTTCCAACACCAGTCGTTCAGCGCCACCGATATTGAGCGTTGGAAGTAATATTGCAATTTTCTTTATTGAGTTATTCTGAACTTCAGCCATAAACGACTAATTGTACGTCTCTCCACATTTTGTATTTATCAGGAATATTTTTAATATTTAATCCACCGACCAATCTACATTTCATTCCTTTAAAATAAGCGCTTAGAAAGACGGAATTTGCCTGATTGTTCTTTTTCAATTTTATTCACAAAATTCAAGTTAATAGTAGTATCGCTACCAAATACTTTTTTTGTTCTGTCTTGCAGAATAATACTTACTTCTTCTGTAAACCCATAATTTTTCACAATATTTACATTGAGCTTCGACATGCTTTCTTGAATAAACTGTATTTTATCTATCCCATTTAAATCTCTGTATATTATAGTTAAAGCAGTAGGCGAAATCAAACTTCCGTCACTGCTATAGAGTAAATCGCCAGAACGGGTACCTGCAAGATAGAGCCTGCTGCTTGCTATACCACACTTACATTCAGACTCGTCTATTTTACCAATGTCACCTATAGAATACCTGAACAATGCCATGCCTTTATTCTTCAAACTGGTTACAACGATATCGCCATACTCTGCACCGAGCCAGGGATAAGAACCCTTATTGATAATCTCAACATAAACTGCTTGCCAATTTATGTGAAAGCCGTCATGAAAATGGCATTCATGTCCAATGTTTCCTATCTCCCTGCATCCATAGCGATCATAAACCTTACATCTAAATATTCTCTCGATCGTTTCTTTCATTTCATGAGACATATACTCTGAAGTTGATTCTATAAAATCAAATTTAATAGAAAGTCTATGAGCTTCTACATATCTTGAAAATTCAAAAAGAGCAGATGCATAACCAATAAGAAAACGTGGTTTTTTCTTTATACATTTATGGACAAATGCATTTAATTCCACTTCATTGAGAAAAAACGCATTAACCTGAAAAGAATGCATGACCCAGTCCTGCAACTTTTGTCTAAAAGAATATTGCTTCTTTGCGTCATAATTACCACCATATGCAAATCCATGACAATCACCTAATTTGTAACCTGCCCATGTTAAATTATTGTAAATTACCGCCCACCGGAAGTCTTTGTAAGCGTTATCATATGCAAATTTTAATGGTTGACCGGTAGAACCTCCCGTATAGTCATAACATAATTCTTTTGTATCTTTATACTCAGTAGATAGCAAATCATCAAGATTCTGTCGAATAAGATGTTTTGTTAATATTGGCAGCTTATTTAATATTTCAATACCTGAAAATCGTTTAAGGTCTAAATTCAATTCTAACAATGTTCGTTTATAAAACGGCACATTTTTCGATGCATAGTCTAAAATTGAATATAACTGTTCTTGCTGATATTTGTTAATGGTAGCTCTATTCACACAAGAACTTTTCATTAAGTTTCTATATTCGTGCAGTAGCTTACGCCGAAATACCTTGTCGTAGATATATAATAATTTCTTTGTTAAACACATAAGGACTTTATTAAAACAAGCGCTTTGTAAGTCTATATTTACCGGATAACTCTCTTGCTATTTCATCTACAAAGTTAAATTGAATTTCCACTTCGTTTCCAAAAATTTTCTTTAATCTGTCATTCAGTACCATCCTGATATTATTATCGTCACTATGGTCTGTAATTATATTCAATTCAAGCTGATTAATTTTTTTTTGGATATACTGAATTTTCTTTATTGAATACAAATCTCTTGTAGTTAACGACAGAGGTGATGCGGATACCATAGTGCCGTCACTCGTATATAATATATCTACTGATCGGGTGCCGCCTAAGTATAATCTTGGAGATTCCATACCACATCTGCAAACAGAATAATCAATTTTGCCAAGATCTCCTATAAAATATCTTATTAATGGCATACTTTTATTCTTTAGACACGTTACAACAATATCACCGTATTCAGGATCTAACCAGGGATACTTGCCCTTATTGATAATTTCGATATAAACATTTTGCCAATTAATATGGAGTCCATCGCGGAATTTACACTCGTGCGCTATATTTCCGACTTCTCTGCATCCATATCGGTCATAGACTTTACAATGAAAGACCTCTTCAATTTTATGTTTCATTTCAGAAGAAAGATATTCTGCAGTTGACTCAATAAAATCAAAGCAAATCGGAAGGCCATTCCTTTCTGTGTATCGTGCAAACTCAAAAAGCGCCGATGCATACCCAATAATAAACCTTGGTTTTCTTTTTAAACATTTATTTGCAAATCCCTTTAAATCGCTATTGTTAAGAAAGAATGCGTTTACCTGAAAAGAATTCATTAACCAATGCTGGGCTCTCTGCCTGAAGGAAACCTGTTCCTTTGCATCTAAATTACTGCCATAAACAAAACCATGACAATCTCCAAGCTTGTAACCGACCCAGGTTAAATTGTAATATACCATCGCCCAACGATTGTCCATGTAATTTTTATCAACTGCAATTTTTGATGGTTGTCCCGTTGACCCACCCGTGTAATAAAAGTGTATATTTTTGGAATTTCTATATTCATCGGACAAAAAGTCATCGAATTTTGAATTTAAAAGATCTTTGGTCAAAATAGGTAATTTGTTAATTATTTCCACGGGAGACGTCATATTGTTATCTATTTGACACTCTTTCCAAATTCCCCTGTAAAAAAATACGTTCCTCGCAACGTAGTCAATAATAGCTTTTAACCTATTTTGCTGATAATCATGGATGAACGTTAACTTATACAAAGGAGCTTTGGTTAAATTTTCATACTCATTTAACAAGTTTCTTGTATTCAACCAATCATATACATATAAAAGTATTCTTGTTGGCAACATGGATCAAATTATACACTAAATAAATATCATATAATATAAATTATTATTTTATGTTTTATTTCCAATGGCTTAAATTTTTTCCTATCAGTTTTTCCAAATTTTTGTTACTTTCAGCAAAAATTTTTCTGAGGTGAAGGCGTATTTCCATATCCACAGGAGGAGGGGTAAACGTTTTTTTGTTGTAACGATAGAGAAAACCTTTTATATCCTGCCTGAGTTTAAAAGGTATCAATGCCTTAGTCATCGTTTTACTCCATGGAGGAGGTGCGGTTAAGAATTTATAGAGCCATGTAAACCGCATCTTTGACGCCGTATGATATTCTTTTTCTAAAAAAGATGCATTTATTTCTTTATCTACGCCAAGAAACCGGTATACCTGTTTCATGGTAGTTTCTCTATTATTCTTAAGATCTTCTGATAATAAAAACAGAAACCGGGAATCATCAAACCTATCCATATACATTTTAATCTGTTCATAATAAAATCCCCTCTGAACATAGCTGTAGGTATCTTTCTCGAACAAGCCCTTTTTAATACGTTCCGGCTCTTTTTCTATGGCCTCCTTAAAGGACAGGTTTTCTCTCCCGCGTCTTACTTCCATCAAATAATTAGAGTATGCCCGGTCAATTGGGTTCCGTAACATAATAATAAAATTCAAATTATTTAAGTGCTTTCTAATTCGTTCACAACAAAATGGATGATAAAGATAATGTGGCGATATCTCACCAACAGCCTTTTGACCTTTCCAGCCTCCAAAGTAATGGTCGCTGTAATACGATAGTCCTTTTTCATACAAGTAATCATGATAAAAAAAGGCTGTTTCTTTATTTGGTGGTAAGTAAATGTCAGAATGAGAACGAAGATATTCAAAAAGAGATGTGGTACCTGCTTTTTGAGCCCCTAACCCGAGAAAATTTGGCAACATTTGATATCGTAAACCTTTCAAATGAAATTAAAATAACATGCGAGAGAAACTATACTTATTTCTTATTTACTTATCTCTACCCCGTACCACCTTGATAACTTTTCTGAAATTATGGAACGCTGTGAAAACTTCCGTTCCATTGCGCTAATTATCGACAGGTCATCAGCATTGATACTTCTTGTTATAAAAGGCGCACAAATGCAGATACAAACGAGTCCTGTCAGAAATACAATATGTCCAAATACACTCGTAAAAAGGCACAAGTTAAAAATATAATACGCCAGAAAGGATAACGCAAATATAAACGCAAAGGGTTTTAAATAGTTCATAGACAAAGGATGAATTCTGGAAAACCTGTAAAGAGAGAGAGATAAAATCAGATTTGAAACAATAAGGGAAATACAATTAGCAGCCGCAGCACCCTGAATGTTCCAACGGGGAATCAAGAAAATTCCAAGCACGATATTTAGTGCTGTCATAGCTAATGCGGACGAAAGAAAAACCTTTGACTTGCCAAGGGATAATAAGGTCAAACCATTTGGCCCAAATGAGACGTGAATGAAATAACCAATCGATAAAATTCTTAAGACTTTCGCAGCAGGAAGGTACGCTTCACCGAAAAGTTTTGTTACTAAAAAATCGGCGTCTAACAAAAAAACCATAAAAAACGGTACTGCAATCAATGCGATCCATTTCGTACAATTTGTATAAAGTTTCCCAGCCGCATTCAGATCCTGTTCACTTGATGCTGCCAAAAGAGAAGTTGCCGTAGGTAAATAAATAAATGCCATTGAAGTTAATGGCATATCCAAAAAATGAGCAAGTGACATAGACACATTATATTGTGCGACTGCATCATAAGGAAGATAGTAACCGAGAATCATTATACCAGCCATCATTTTAAGGATAGATACAATTGTGTTTCCAAAAAGAGGCAAGGAAAATTTGATAAGCCCCCCCGTTACATCCCACTCAGGTTTAATACGAGGGATAATCTTTGGAATCGTTATACTGGAATATATTAAAAAACACGTTGATACAAAGTAGATTACTAAGGTATGCGCCCATAAAACCCCTTTTAAACCGGCACCCGTATAAATGACGAAAAAAAGTCCCATTATTCTGAACACGCGAATACTTACTTCATCTACGACCACCTTAGGCCAGCTATATGACAGACCTCGAAAGGTATTAACCAACAACATCGATATCGCCATAGGTGGAAGAACAAATGTAAAAAATTGCAAAACACGCTGCATATCGGGTTTTTTAAATGTTTGTGCAATATACCCGGATAGAAAATAATTCCCTGTTGAACATAGTATGCTCATTAAACATACAATAAAAAAGGCAGACAGTACAATTCCCCATGTCTTCCCGTAATCTTTCGTTGTAAAATATTTTGCCACCATACGCGGCATGCCGTTATCAAATCCGATAAACGATATTAAGGTGATACTGCTAATTATCGTAAATGATAAAGTGTATACTCCTAACTCTTTCGGAGTAATTGCACGTGTAATAATTATACCTGAGATAAATTGAAGAAAGAGTCCTGTAACAGAACCAATAAAAACGATTCCTGTTGTTTTTAGTACCTTCTTTAACGATTTATCAACGATTGACTTGTCAATATTTACCATAACTCCCCATAAATCCGTTAGAACTACTGACGCTTTATTGTGAAAACTGATTCGTTCTTTATCTTAAAATTCAGCGTAAATAATTTTCATAAAAATAAAATTTAAGCAAGATATTCCTTTGCCAATATATCACAATGCTTTTCTATGGTATACTTTTCTTGAAAGAGTTTAAATCCCCCTTCTCCGAATTTTTCCCGCAATGCTCTATTTTTCGTGAGCATGAGGAGGGCTTCTGCCATTATGTCTGAACGTTCTGGAGTAACGAGGATACCAGTCTCATTATTCCGGACAGCCTCAGAATTACCTCCAACATCTGTTGCTATAATTGGTTTTCTGTGTGCCATAGCCTCAATGAGTGTCATAGGCAATCCTTCCGTTCGCGATGAATTGACATATACATCACAAATTTCTAATAGTTCATGCGCATTATTTACAAATCCAAGCAACCAAACATGCTCTTTCATCTCACCTGTAGATATTTGTTGTTCGAGTGCTTTTCTTTCAGAACCATCCCCACCTATCAAGAGGATTGTATCCGGTTCTTTTTCAACTACCTGCCGAAAGGCTTCAATTAATATATCATACCCTTTATAAATCTCAAGCTTGCCCAGAGATAAAACTATCGTATCATGTTTATGCAAACCCATTCGTTTTAAAATATCTTCTGGTCGCTTGATTTTTAAAGATAATGTTCCAAGAGCATTATTGAGAAGTTTTAATTTTTTTTTCGGAACAAAATTTCTAAGATTGTTTACAACTTGTTCACTACACCCAAATACTAAGTCACCCCTACGTACACAAAAGCGTTGCAATGAATTAAATTTTGCATCAGCATGAACGGTACGAATAACTTTTAAACCCGCAAACTTCCCTATCCATGCACCAATATAACCCATTAAATGTACATGGATGATTTCGAATCGATTACGACGAAGATAACGTATAATGTTGAAAAGGATAATAAACGTTCGCAGTTTTTTATGGGGGGCATTCCATACATGAATAGGTATTTTCAAACTCGAGAATTTGTCAAGGAGGGGACCCGGTTCAAAAAAAACATGCACCTCAAAATAAAATCGGGGGTCGTTCTTAAGAAAAGATAATTCTTCAAACACCAGTTGTTCAGCGCCACCAATTTGCAGTGATGGGATTATTACTGCAATTTTTTTTGCAATATTTTGAACTTCCGTCATAGACGATCTAATGCCCCGGCATACAACTTTTCATATTGTTCCACAATATTGGTAAACTCCAATTCTCTGCCACGTTCATAGCATGCTATTTCCATTTTCTGCAGTATTACTCTATCATGGAGCAAACAAATTATTGCCTCGGCAAAACTTTTCATATCATCCCGAGGAACTATTCTTCCATGAATACCGTCTTGTACAGTCTCTGGTATTGCGCCCACAGAAGTGGCGACAAGAGGTAATCCAAAAGCCAAACTCATATGGACAACTCCACTCTGCGATGCTTCATGATAGGGGAGAAGCAGGAGGGACGACCTTCTGAAAAAGGTGTAAATAATATTGTCTGGAATAAAACTATCATGGATTTCAAAGATACCTGATTGGATTAAATCTTCCCTGTATTTGACTAACTCGCTTCCACGTCCTGCAACAATAATCTTAATTTCTGGAATACTTTTTTTTAAGACATCTGCTATTTTAATAAGATTATCCAGTCCCCGGTATTTTTCCATTCTTCCGAAAAAAAGACAGGTATAAGGTTCTCTTTCAATAGTATGATTATCCCAATGAGTAAATAGAGATAGCGTTCCATGCGGTATTACTTCGCCTTTTTTAGCCAACCGACAGTCAAGTTTTGATAATTCATTTTTTAATGTTTCACCATGTACGTGAATCGTATCTGCGCGATATCGCAGGTATCTTTTTATCAACTTACCCCTTAAGGAAATCCGAGAGTCAGCGCCTATGTGGGGAATAACATCGTGAATAGTAACAATTAATGGTATTTGGGGAAATCTCAGGCAAATCAGGAGTGTTTCAATTTCTGCATTTTCATGTATGTGAAAAACATCGGGGGAAAACTTTCCAATAATTTTAAAAAATCTCATTCTGAAAAGATCGAACAAACGATTCGGTCGTTTTCTTCCTTTATAAAATATGGTATGTATCCTTTGATCGAGTAGTTTGTTAATCTCGCTTCCAACAGTTGAATTTATTAAAGGATATGGCATCATAACCATAACCTCGTGTCCTTGGGAAACCAGGGCATTTGCCTTTTGTATTATATACTCACAAAATGAAACAGCAAAAATAAATATCCGCATAAAATCTTATCCCGGGTGCTTTGAAATCTTATAAAAATTCCCTGTTTTTTATTCTGCTTATTTATGCGAATTGTTCTTATCTTGATTCACGAAACTATAACCAACTACAAACGACTCATTATTCATATTCCACTAATTGCCTTAAATAATCCCCATAATTGGTGTTTATTCCACTTGACAGCCTCAGTAATTGATCCTTACCAATAAATCCCTTTCTATAAGCCACTTCTTCAATACAACCAATTTTTAAACCTTGCCGTTCCTCTATTGTTTTTATAAACGTCGAGGCATCGATTAACGAATCGTATGTTCCTGTATCGAGCCATGCAAATCCACGTCCCAATAATTTTACCTGTAACTTCCCCCTTTTTAAATACGTATTATTTACGTCAGTGATCTCCAGTTCCCCTCTCTCTGAAGGTTTTAGAGCCTTTGCAATTTTAATGACATCATTATCATAAAAATAAAGACCCGTGATAGCCCAATTGGACTTCGGCCTTTTCGGTTTTTCTTCTAGTGAAACCGCATTGTAGTTTTTATCAAACTCAACAACACCATACCTTTGTGGATCTTTAACATAGTAGGCAAAGACTATTGCCCCTTCTTCCATCTGTGTAGCTTCAATTAAAAGCTCCGTTAAATTGTGTCCGTACAGTATATTATCTCCAAGGATCAGGCAAACATTATTTTCCCCAATAAACTGCTCACCGACGATAAAACTCTCTGCAATTCCAGCTGGTCTTTGTTGAACAGTATAAGAAATATTGATTCCCAGTTCTTTACCATCACCCAGTAAGTCTTCAAATCGAGGAATATCTTTAAGAGTGGAGATTACAAGGATATCCTTAATTCCAGCAAGCATCAACACAGAAAGAGGATAATAAACCATCGGTTTATCATAGACAGGGAGCATTTGTTTTGAAACACCTTTTGTAATGGGATACAATCTTGTAGCCCTTCCGCCAGCAAGAATTATTCCTTTTGTTACTTTCTTACAATCTTCCATTATTCTGTCTGTTTCTCAATGAATTAAAAAGTTTGTTGTATAATAAAATCAACTCTTTTTTTACAATGGTTCGGACAATTTTTACTTATACGCTTTTACTAAAAGAAAAAGACCTTCGTTTTCTCTCCTGGCAAATCGTTCATATACGAAAAGCCATCCTGTGTAAATGAGTCCGGATAATTTATTAAATTGAAAGTGGTTATGAATGCCTTTTGTAAATAATTTTTCCGCAAACTTACTCTTTAATTTTGGCTCAACGGTAATATTCTTAAATCTTTTTTCTAAAAGTAATTCATTCATTTCTTTTATTGTAAAATATTTTACTACATGATGTTCACATCGGTGTTTTTCAAGTAAAACTGATTCTCTGATTACAGCAAGGCTGTCAACAGAAAACAAGAGCCATCCCCCTGGCTTAAGTATCCTATATAATTCATTTAATACCTCATCATAATTTCTTATATGTTCAAGAACGCAATAACTAACAACCCCATCAATTGAATCGGCGGGAAAATGCATTCCTTCAATCGTATTGGCAAAAAATTCTATCTTGCCATTTCCATGAGCAAAGGTTAATTTGTCTTTGGCTAATCTAATAGAATTTTCATTTGGATCTATACCAATAATCTTATAAAATTTGTTAGCATTCAGTATTGTTTGTGTACCATTTCCACAACCCAGATCAATAATTGTCGCTTTATTATCATTAACCACACAATCAAAAATAACTTTTAGTTCGTAAATTTTAAAAGGATTTTCTAATAAATAGAAACGTGGAAAAAAACCAACTTTCCACAGGATAGTTTTCATTAATCTCTTTAACATGAATTACTTCCCAAATAAAATTATAGAGAGTATCGATGATGCATAGGATAGCTTAATTTTTCTTTCTTTCAAATTCATTCTAAATAAATTTTTTACGTAAAACAAAAAATAATATATAAAATCAATTGTCTTCAAAATAAGACAATGAACATTACTATAATTTTTTTTAAAAAAGAAATATTTAGATTTATACAAATGTTTGATAACTGCGCCAAAATAGTGTTTTTCTACTGTCTGACTTGTAGAACTTTTACCTCCATAATGAATAATACTAGCGGATGGACAAAATAGTATTTTCCATCCAGCTTTTTTTAATTGATAACAAATATCAGTTTCTTCAGAATACATAAAATAATTTTCATCAAGATTGCCTACCTTTTCCAACGCTTCTCTCCTGAGTATTAAAGAACAGCCAGTAATCCAATCAACCTCTTTTGTCTCATTGTAGCTCCAGTATGTCATAAACTCTTTTCCAAACAACCGTACATCAGGATACCTTCGGTTGAGACCGGTGTGTTCAATTAATCTCATAAAAATCGTCGGAAAATGATGACAATTAGGCTGGAGAGACATATCTGGATTAAGAATTTTCGGTCCCCCCCCACCCCCCTCCGGGTGTTCATCCATAAATTGAACCAGCTTGTCAATTGCTTTATCAAGAACAAGTGTATCTGGATTCAACATGAAAACATACCTGCCGTTTGATATTTGAAATGCCTGATTGTTCGCTCTTACAAAACCTACGTTGCTCTGATTTTGAATCAGTATAATATCGGCATGTTCGGCCTGTAACCTCTTAATAGAATCATCCTGAGAAGCATTATCGACAACAATAATCTCATATTTACAGGTTGTTTCCTTTTTTACTGAGGCAATACATGCACATAGAAGGTCAGAAACATTATAACTTACGACAACAATTGAGACATCCATCATGCATTTACCGTTAATATTTTACGATCGAGGGTTTCTTTACACACGATACTTAAAAATCCTAGAAACATTCCAAACAAAAAAATCGTATCAGATCTGAGAAAGTAATCGATTGTTGATATAGTCGTACATGCCAGCAAAATATAACCGGTAATATCTATATGTTGATACTGCTGGAGGATATTCTTGATAAACCGTATGAGACCGAAAATAAACCATACAACACCAATAATTCCGCTACTATAAATTAAATGTATGATTCCAATATCAGAAAAGTGGATGCCTCTCGCCTCTAATCGGGCTTCGGGATTCTTTTTCCAATCATAATTCCAGCAACCATAGCCAAAGAAAGGAGACTTTTTAAATTGACTAAAGTAATAATTATATGCATGAAGCCGTGCCGAATAACTTCCATGCGTGTCTTGCAAATCTTCTTTCGTCGCTTTTATTAATTTAGTTTCACCAGCAGCATAGAGTTGAAGCGTAATAATTGCGAAGATTACAATCCCGAACATAGTAGATAATACGGTGCTTATTGAAAATCTCCTGTAAATTAAATAGAGGGTAAGTACCGTTGCAAAAATTCCTACCAGTAACATCCTCGTTTTAATAATAAACATAACATGCATAAAAAATTCAATAAAAAGAAATAAATACCATTTATTTTGACTCTTAAGATACCTGGCAAAAGAAACAACACTGGCAGTTGTGATAAGAACAGCCCCCTCTTTAATGCGAAGCCCCCTTACCTGTGTTGCATACATCTCCAATTGTTCTTCATCCAAGTGAATAAAATGAAACTTATGGTATACAATATATTGAATGATAACGACCACAGAAACCATAAGCCCCATAGATAAAAAATACTTAATGAATTTATCGATATCGACTTTTTGGTTGACAATGAGGAAATAACTTAAAAAAAGCATACTGGTTTTTACATCTTTAATTCCCAGTATAAAAGGCTGTCCCCACCAGGAAGCAACAAATATCCCCAAAATGACAATACCGAAAAACATAAGTGCCCATCCGCCAAATTTCCCCAGTTTAAAATCACCCCGTAAAAAAATATCCAGCATAAAGATGAAAAGAATGGGTATGATGAGTAATTTATAGTTGTAATATTGACCAATACTCGGAAATAAATGAAATGTCTCAAAGTTGATGAAAATCAATATACAAAGGAAGATTTCCAGGTTACGATAACAAAAATTCCTCAGGAGAAATATTATACAAAAGAGAAAAGGAACAAATAAAAGCTTATAAGCTCCCGAAGTTATTAATACCCCACAGAGAAGGGCAATAAAAAATGCGAATATAGTTTGAGTTATTTTCCCCATATCTTACTATTATTTACATTAACCCATGAAAATCATATACTTAAGAAACACGTTCAGCAAATTCCCTTGAATTTATCCACGGTTTATGAAAGGCATCAGGTTTATTATCCCATCGTGTACAATTCGGGCAGAGTGCTTCTATTCCCTTCTCAAAATAATCCTTTCTTAGTTTCGCCATGCCCTTGCTGTTCCATATAGATGCTATATCTTTTTCCTTCAAACTACCTGTTATATAACGCTCAAGAGCACAAGACCTGACAGAACCATCCCAATTAATCGACATTCTCCTGAATATATCCTTACAATCAAATTTACGTATATCAAGACACGGGGAAATAAATTGTATGTTGAATTTATCTGCCAGCACCTTGGCCTTTTGAAATGCTCTTTGGGAATTCTCCACATCAAGCCACAGACTCTCACTTTCAATCTCCGGACCCTGGACAACCATGTTGGGAAATGCCATATGTTCAACACCAATATCACGCGCCAATATAACTAATGCCTCCAACTCATGCATCATACTTTTCATGGCGACTACATTGAAGGATATTATTGGCTTTTTTTTGTTTGTTTTCTTTTTATATTCGGTTATTTTTTTTATATTATCTACCACCTGTCCAAAGGCGTCTATTCCACGAATTTTCTTGTACGTCTCTTGCGTCGCCCCACCGATTGATACACAAATCATGTCCATTCCTTCATCCACAAGTCCCCGGCCATTTTCCTTTGTCATCAGTATGCCGTTGGTAAAGAAATACACATATGGATTGAACCTTTTAATCTCCCGTAACATCGACAGATAATCCGGGTGCAAAAGCGCTTCACCGAATCCTCCAAATGCAATTCGTTTTGCGTATTTAAAAAAAGGCTTTACCTTCAAGAAAATATCCCAACTTAAAAAACCCTGTGCATTTTTTGCATCCTTACGACTGAAGTTTCGGTTACACATCATACAATTTGAATTACATTGCATGGTAGCTTCCAGCGATAACTCAATAGGCCTTGATAGTAAATGGGTCCTCTTAAGTTTTATTTCTAGTACGTTGAGTAATTCGTTAGTAAACGATCTAAAGTTTATGTATTGCATGTATTTCTTTCAAAAAGCCTAAATAAAAACCTTACCGATAAAAGTTATGAGCTCATGAACATTCTACCAATCTTCCTCTGAGTAAAAATTATATGCAACCTCTCCAACTTTTTTTCGTATCCGGGCAACTTCTTTCTCGGATAATCTCTTTTTCCATATTTTTACGGCTGTTTTACTATCACGTTTGAGAGAAAATACAACATCGCGTGATGCCTCTGCGGGATTAGAAGGGTCTGAATATTTTAAAATATTTTTCTCCATCGTTCTTGTAAACGGGATATTCAGTCTGTTACTCATGGTACGAAACTCATCCACGGGGTTCATTGAAACGTCTTCCAGCCTTCTGAAAATCCAATTTGGATATTTGTTTTTATAAAGAGCAATTACATGATGAAGACATTTCCAGAGAAGCGCTCCCTCTGTAATTATGTCTGTGTGCTTTTCACGAAGTTCCTCCTCAAATGGGTATAAATAACGTTCCATTAACTTTTTTTGCTCTAAAAAATTGTTAAAATTGAACCGCCAGTTCACCCTTTGTAAACTCTGCACAAATGCGCAAGGATGACGAATAAGAACTACAATATCCATCGCAAATTCCTTCGCCAACCACTCTGCTGAAAACAAGGCTATCGGATCTTTTAATAAAGCCCTTTTATGATATCCTATACCTGTTAAGAACTTTGATGCAAGTTTTAGTCTGCCACGTACTCCACTCAGATCACTCCTGCCATCGGGGGTATTCATTCCAATATAATATTTCAAACCATAATTAACACGAAAAACATTTTCTAAAGTGTCCCGAAATTTATGTTCATTCTCTTCATCAATATAGGTAAACCAATACTTAAAAATATCTCTTTTATGTAAAACACCATGATCGACATTGAAAACTTCCGGCACATATATCACCGGTGGAGAAATAGCAAGCATGGCACCAACCCATGTTGTTCCAGAACGATGTGAACCAGTTACCAATATTGGATTTACATTCATTATAAAATATTTAACTTAACAAAGACGCTTAAATCCTGTGATAAATCTTTCCAGGCAATATTCCCAATCAGGAATAGAAATATTTAAATCTTTTGAAATTTTACCATTTGAAATAGCAGAAAATAAAGGTCTTTGAGTTTTAATATTAAGGGTACTCAGTGGAACGGGAATGATAAGGTTCTTTAAACCAATCTTTTTTATAAAATACTTCGCTAATTCATATCGGGAACAATACCCACTGCTCGCCGCATGATATAAACCTCGGAGTTGTTTTTCCAAACTTAAAAGAGTTATTTTAACAATGTCTTCTGTAAAAGTAGGAATAGATACTTCATCAGCAGAAATTTTTAGTACTCTGTTCTGTTGTGCCCATTGCACAAGTTTGTAAAGAAAATTTTGCTTACCACTCCCTATAACCCAGCTTACCCTCAAGATAAGAAAATTAACCAGGTGCTTTTTAATTGCTTCTTCACCGTGTAATTTAGTTTTCCCATAAACATTGAGTGGTTGCGGGACATCATCTTCACCATAAAAGTCTAATTTCTTTCCATCAAACACGTAATCTGTGCTATAGTGCACCATAAATATATTTTGTTTTTTACAGATAATAGCTAAATTCTCTACTCCTGAGCCATTTACGCTGAAAGCGCTCCTTGAATCTTCTTCGGCCTTATCAACAAAATTGTATGCAGCACAGTTAATAAGCACATCCGGCTTTATCTTTTGTATAGTTTCTTCGGCTTTATCGCAATCTGTTATATCTAATTCGTCTTTTGAAAGTGGGACAAATTTTATTCCTTTTTCAGTAAGAATATTTTTAAACTCGCTAGCCAGTTGTCCATTTGAACCACTTATAAGAAAAAGTCTATTTTTTTTCATAAACAAAGTTGTTGTCTGCATACATCAATAGCGGCGATCGGATATCTTTTTCACTCACAATAGGATTTTTAATTGGCCATTGAATGTTTAATTCCGGATCATTCCACAGAATTCCTCGTTCATGTTCGGGTGAATAGACATTTGTGCAATGATATGTAATTTCAGCTTGATCAGAAGTAACACAAAATCCATGAGCAAACCCTTCAGGAATATACAACATCTTCATATTTTCTGCAGATAGTGTTACACCTACCCATTTCCCATAATGTGGCGAACTATATCGTATATCAACCGCAATATCAAAAATTTCACCTGATATCACCCGTACTAATTTTCCTTGTGCCGAAGGATTTTTTTGATAATGAAGACCCCTGAGTACATTTTTTTCGGATTTTGAGTAATTAATCTGGACAATTTGTTTTGTTATACCAGATTGAAAAAAATCGGCATATTTATAAATTTCCGCAAAGAATCCCCTTTTATCCGGAAATACCTTTGGTTCTATTAACAGTACATCTGGTATCTCTAATTTTTTAAAGGTAAAAGGCATTCTTCGTCCTATATTCTCTCGTAGATTATCTTTGGAATTGGATAGGTACGGTTCTTCAAAATGATACCAACAAGGTTGATATTTTTTTGCCGTAAAGGCATCAACAATGACTTCATGACGTGTTGTCTTGTTTTTCCTTCATTTACAACAAGAATAACACCATCCAAATAAGAACCCAAAATACAAACTTCTTTGAAACTCCTTAAGTTTGCATGGTCGATAAAAATCAATTCATATTTCTCACGGGATGTCTTGATAATATCGGACATATAGAGATAATTTAAGAAAATATCCGTATTATGTGAAATTTTTCCTGCTGGTAAGACATCCAGGTTAGAATTTACGCTTTGAATTGCCTTTGTTAGGGCAACATTTCCTTTAAAAACATCAATAAGTCCAGGGCTGTCCTGAACATTAAAGAATTTATGTATTGTTGGTGTTCTCAAGTTTGCATCAATGATAAGTACCTTATGGCCTGCTTTACTAGAAAGGAAATTGCAGAGATTGACATTTACAGTAGTTGATCCCTCTAAGTTTGAAGAGGCAGTTATCATTACAGACCTTATATTTTTGTCTTTCATTAAAAGATATATCTGGTCGGAAAGATTGTAATATGACTGTACATAATCAGTTACTTTTTTTGTATCTTTTATCAATCTTTTATCTTTGAATCCCCTTTTAGGAATAGAGCCTATGAGTGGCAGACCCAAAATCAATTCTATATCCTGGGGTGATTTAAAAGAGTGGTCAATATATTCAAAAACAAAGGCAAGCATTACTCCAAAAAATAAGCTCATAAAGAGAGCAAAAAATATGACAATTCGCTTGCTCGTTCCAGTTGGATAGAGCGGCACCTGTGCCTGCTCGATAATTTTGACACTTGCCGGACCAATTGCTTCCACATCAGAAAGCGGTTCACCTGAGAGATTTTGAATCATTTTACTAATATTGTCTCTTAATTGCATTACAATAGGCTGCTTATCTCCATATTGTAACTGGAGTTCTGACATTTGCTGTTCGAGATCAAAGATAACATATGAGCGGCTAACGACATTTGCAATGATAGCAGAGGCAACAGGATTAAAATCGCTCACTTTTATCGTAAACAAATTTGTATCCATTATTGGCTCAACCATCACCCTGCCTTTTAAATTCTCTACTGCCATTCTGAATTGATAGGTCTGATCATGTTCCTGTTTTGAATTTACCACTTCTGGCTGGGTGAGAGATATTTTATTCTGTTGAGTATTATCTGATTCATGGGTGTATGGATAATACTGAGACTTCTTTTCGGACGGTTCTTTTTTGTTTATATTCGACATTTTCAGCCGTAAATCAATTAAACGTGCCTTCAATGCAGAACAATAATTCTTTTCATAGTCCCGGGGGCGTTCATTGAGTTTCAAAACCCTGACCGCCCGTTCAATTACAGGATTTGAGTTGACGATTTCACTCTGGGTAAGGGCTATCTCAGAGCGGCCAGCTCCACCGATTAAAACCTTATAGTATGGCGATGCAGTTTGCTTTTCTGCTGTAATCAGCATCTTCACTTGTGCTATATAAACAGGCGTTTTAAGTTCCAGCCCAACGATAGTACTAAGAGCTGTAATTATGAATACCGTTATAATTACAGCTTTATGCCTGAATACAATTCGCAGATAATCTCTTAGCGTAGTCACACGATAGTTTGAGTTCATAGTTTCTTTCTAAAGAATACCTTCTGATATCCGTATAAAATCACAAGAAGCAACACGACTATCTTTCAGTTTAACCATACAGAACACACAAGGCATTAACTTCTTTATTTTTATAAGATATATTTCGTAAAAAACCTTGATTTGCAACTTTTTAACAATTTAGTATTTACCGATTTGCAGACCCGAGGATATGGCAAATTTAAGGATAATAAAACCACATTATACAACACAAATTTTAACTTATGCAAACACAAAATGTTTTTCAAATAGTAAATATTGTTAATTTTTTTAATTCAAAAATTTGTTATCTGTTTCTTGTTACGGAGAGCAAATTTACACAAAATTATATTTAGATTATCTAGAAATACCTGTACGTTTTTCTAAAACAAAATGTGAATAAATTAGAGAATACCCTCCATTACCACAACAATATCTTGAGGTTCCAACCGAATATCTTTACCTACCTGTCCACTCACAGCACCTTTAATATCGACTTTAATGCTTTCGTACTCCGTCTTTCCGGGAACGGTTCTCAGAATTTTAACCTTATCAGGAGAACCATACTTAGAAAACCCTCCTGCAAGGGATATTGCCCTGAGAACTGTCATATTATCTTCAAGAACAAACTTACCAGGCTTCGCTACTTCTCCATAAATAAAAAAATCCTTACTGCGCCCAACAACAATTATATCTTCCGCCTCTATAGGCATATCTCCGCCTATTTTATTATTCTTCGTATTTATAAAATCCAGCGTGATTTCCTTATATTCATTTCTGTCCTTTTGCCTTCTTCTGAGTTTTACTGTGCCATAAAGACCATCTTGGGTAATCCCACCAGCAGCAGAAATTGCCTTTAACACCGTCATATCGTCTTCAAGCACAAATTTTCCGGGATTCTTCACCTCTCCATAGACAAAATACTTCATACTCCTGGAACTTGATAATGTTACTGTTACCACAGGATACTTTATGTAGCCACTTGCAAGTCTTTTTGTTAGTTCCCTTTCTATTTCAGAAAGTGTCATACCTTTTACAATAATAGTACCGACATAAGGGAACGATATTGAACCATCAGAAGCCACGGGAACTACAGTCCTCAGGTTCTCATAGCCCTGTACACTTATATTGAGTACATCACTGACATTGACGGTATATTGTTGTTCTAGAGGCTCAACAGCAGAAACATGTTTTAATGAAACAAACACCACACCTAATATAACGAGATTTATAATAAAATTCCTTATCATCAATACAACCTCTTTTTAAAAAAACACAAAAAAAACGGCCAAGGCGCCTGGCCCCTCTATAAAACAAAACATTTCCATATAAAAACTATCCAGAACAGGCGCTTTTTATTGTATACTATGGAGAAAAGAAAGGCAATATTACAGGGAAGGAATACAAAGAATTGAAATTTTTATTATAATAAGTTTATCCATATTTTATCAATTCATCAATTTTAATCTGTTTTTTTCTAATATTACTTAGCCCCTGTCCCAAACAATACCGTTGGTATAGTTTTTAAGAGAATTTTGTAATCGAGAAAGAGTGACCAATTATCAATATACTCTAAATCGAGCCTCATCCACTCATTAAAATCTGTTATATTATTCCTTCCGCACACCTGCCATAAGCATGTTATTCCGGGACGCATACTGAGTCTTCTCCGCTGCCATGGTTCATAATTGCATACTTCTGAAGGAATTGGGGGCCTTGGCCCTACTAAACTCATATCCCCCTTTAATACATTCAATAACTGTGGAAGTTCATCTATGCTAAACTTTCTCAAAAACTTCCCGATTTTCGTTACTCTGGGGTCGTTTTTCATTTTAAAGACAGGCCCTTTCATCTCGTTGTATGCAAGAAGCTCTTGCTGTATATTTTCAGCATTTTTAACCATTGTTCTGAACTTATAAATGGTAAACGTTCTCCCATATAAGCTGCATCTCTGTTGTTTAAAAAATACGGGACCATTAGACGTCAGCTTTACAAGAACACTTACAATTATGAAAATGGGGGATAGTAAAAGGAGTATAGACGCTGAAATAGATATATCAAAAAGTCGCTTTATAAAAAGATGCACAAGCTTATTCGGCGTGCTTTCAAAGGTCAGAATGGGAAAGTTATCCAGGTAGCTATATCTCGCCTTTGATAATCTCGGCTTAAACAAATCCATGGCAACAATTATCCCGATCCCCGCAATCTCGCATTTATACATTATCTCCTCAATCTCATCGAATCTGTTCATCCATGAATGCGGAATGACAAACAGGATTTCATCAACTACATATTTCTTGATTATGTCGGAAACATCCTTGAAAGAACCAATTACCTCGTGTCCGTGAATGATGGTATTTATTTTTGTAGCATCTTCATCCACAAGCCCAATTATCTTAATACCCCATTCGCCATGCATATCGAATGTGTGTATATATTGCTGTGCATTTTCACTGGTACCAACGATTAATATATTTCTTGTATTAAACCCTCTTTTTCGTTGGTGTCTGAAAAAAAATATCAATAAGGTCTTTTCAATGCACAAAGACACCGTAGCGAAGGTTAAGGTATAAAAGATATGCATCCTGCCAACTGATTCTAATTTGGTAAGAAACACAAAACCTCCAAAGAAACTCGACACGACCAAAGATGTTTCAAGTACCGTAAATAAGATATCTCCTATTTGTCTAGTCCGGAATGACTCATATATTCCAAAATAATAAAGAGCAACTCCCCACATGAGCAACAATACAGGCAGCACAATAATATACGTATTAACCTGGAGAAAGTCTACATACTCATTCTTTAGCATCCCCCCCAGAAAAAAAGACCCGGCAACGATACAAAGGTCTGAGAACAGCATTAACCGTTTGAAAAATAGGTTATATTCTTTTAGCATACTTAAAAAGCAGCAGTTAATCCTATAAACACCGTATTTTTTGAGTAACCTGCAATTCCTGTTTCGCCATCTGATTCTGCATGTGAATAGGCCAATTCCCCCTTTAAGTTCTTATTAATATCGTATGCAAAGCTGGACTTGGAACCTAATAATTGTTGTCTGGAAGTGTCTGATGAGATAAATTCACCTTTACCATAAAAAAGCATCTGGGAAAATCCAAATCTTTCTGATAACTGATGTGTAAAAGACAGTGAAGTTCTCCATTGATTAAAGATGTCATTCACATAAGAGTTTGTATCATATCTTTTCTCGTAGAGAAGGAGAAATCGGGTATTTACATCCATTTCATAAGTTATCGATGATTGTATGTTCGGTTTAACAAGGTCTTCGCCATCGTAAGAATCTATAAAATCAACCCCCGGCCGAACGATAAAATACATTTTTTTTGTGATATATTGTTTTATGCCAGGAGCAATCGTATGGATTGACGCATCTTTACCATTCTCCGTTCTTCTTCTTTCTGCAAATTGCTCGTATAAGAAGCTGTATAAAAACGAGATCGTGGTAGAGGAACTCAATAAATAACTTGTTTCTGAAGTAGCTTTATTGAGAAATGAATCTGACAATATATTATTATTAAGGGATGGATCCGCCGATACAGTAACAGTATTACTGGGAAATAAATTTAATTCATTATCATATTTTATACTCGTACTCAGTTGCCTTGTAAGGTCGTGCGTATACTCTGTATGAAACAGGTTTTTGTATTGACTAAACCTATCCTGTGGTCTGCCAAATTGATCAGAAATAAACTGGTCTCTGAAAAAAAGGGGTAAATAGGTGTGGAGAAAAACATCATTAAGACTAATTCGGTCATTTTTCGATAGTTCACTTTTGAAATTTAACCCCACATCTTCAGATGTGCTATTAAAATTATCATTTTTAGCATAAATTTCGTTGTAGAGGTTACCAATAAGTTCAAAAGTATTACTCTTGCCTTCATGTTTTATTGAAACACCTAGGTTGATATTTGTTATAAAGTCCTCTTGTTTATCATTTTTAGTGTATAAAATATTATCATCAAATGTCTCGCCAACTGCAAAACTCTTAAATTTTATGTCAAAACCCTTATAGTTATAATCAAGGGAATCCAGAAAGTTTGTAACGGTAGTAAAATTTACATCGGTATAATCGAAAGAATAAACAAAGGATGGAAGTAGTGTGAAAAAAACTAGAGGAAGAAATATGATTATTACTTTGGTTTTTTTTGTTAGGTTATACACTTTATATCCATTGAAAGTTAATAGTTTCTTGCACCTATTAAAGCGTCATCCCTATATATAGATTTTTTCAATTTCGATTTATAAAGCAAATCGATAGGATAAATCTATGAATTGATACCTAAAGTGAGTATAATTACGCTTAATATTATACGCATTGATTTTAATTTATGCAAACACAAAATGCTTAGCAAGGCAAAATGTATGAAAATTAACGAAATATTTAAAAGTATTCAAGGAGAAACATCTTATGCCGGTTTGCCCTGTGCTTTTATACGAGTAACAGGTTGCAATTTAAGATGCAAGTACTGCGATACTACGTATGCTTATGTTGAAGGGACAGAAATATCAATTGGTTCCATCCTTGAGAATGTTAGTAAATTTAAATCGAAACTAGTTTGTGTAACAGGGGGCGAACCATTAGCAAACAATGATACGCCATTATTAGTAGAAAATCTGCTTGGTAAAAATTATACGGTCTTAGTTGAAACAAATGGTAGTTATGATATTCACCCACTACCACAAAAAGCTATAAGAATTATGGACATAAAGTGCCCTGACAGCGAAATGAATCACCTGATGAATTGGGAAAATGTAAAATATCTCACCAAACTGGATGAAGTAAAATTCGTTCTTAGCTCCCGAAAGGATTATGACTGGGCGAAAGAAGTTATGAATACGTATAATTTACCCACCGTGACGAATGTATTAATGGGAACCGCTTTTGGTACAATCCCACCGAAAAGTGTTGTACAATGGATTCTGGAAGATAACCTCGATGTTCGATTCCAACTCCAACTTCACAAGTATATCTGGGATACTAACACAAGGGGTGTTTAAGATGAAGGACGTAGCCGTCGTGTTGGTCAGTGGTGGTATGGATAGCTGTGTTACTACAGCTCTTGCACATACACAATACCAAATAGCATTGCTCCATGTAAATTATGGTCAGCGTACGGAATCCAGAGAACTTAAAGCGTTTTATGATATTGCGTCATATTATAAAATACCACAGGAGAGACTACTTATATCCAATATTGATTATCTCCGCAAAATTGGGGGATCAAGCCTGACCGATTTACGTATGCATGTACAAGATGCACAATTAAATACGAAAGAAATTCTCACCTCGTATGTTCCCTTTAGAAACACACTTTTTTTAACCATTGCAGTTGCCTGGGGAGAAGTGCTTGGGGCAAGAAAGATTTTTATTGGCGCAGTCGAACAAGATAGCCCTGGCTATCCTGACTGCAAGCCACAATACTACGAAGCCTTTAATAGACTCATTCAGGTAGGTACAAAACCCACAACAAATATAGAAGTCGAAACACCCGTTATCAATAAGAGTAAGGCGGAAATCGTAAAGATAGGCATTTCTCTAAATGCCCCACTCCATCTCAGTTGGTCATGTTATAAAAACACGGATAAGGCATGCGGTGTATGCCATAGCTGCTTCTTACGACTTAAGGCATTTCAAAAAGCCGGTGCGCGTGACCCAATTCCTTATGTTTAATTATATCCTTTCATCTGCAATTTTTTTCAATGCAATGATGAGTTGGTCTATTTCCTCGTCTGTATTAAAAATACCAGGACTTATTCTAACAGTACCATCCGGAAATGTCCCCATTACCTGGTGGGCAAATGGGGCACAGTGAAGACCGGGTCGAACAGCAATGTCAAAGGACTGATCCAATATAGCACCCACTTCGGATGGTTTAAACCCTTTAATGTTCATGGAGAGGATACCTACTTTTCTTGCTATATCAGTTGACCCATACAAAACAAACCGTGTATCACCCTTTAAAGCCCCTATGAGCTTTTCAACCAGTTTTTGCTCATGTGTTCGAATTGCCTGGGTTCCTTTAGACAAAATATATTCGGCGCCTGCCCTGAGACCAGCAATACCAACGACATTCGGTGTACCACTCTCCAATTTAAAAGGTAACTCTTCCGGTTGAGATAATGAAGCCGGTTCAAAGCCCGTTCCCCCTTCTCGCCATGGCGCTAAAATAACACGATTTCCTACATACAATCCACCCGTTCCGGTTGGTCCCAGGGTGCCTTTGTGCCCGGTAAATGCAAGCATGTCAACGCATGATGCATGAACATCTATTTCACAAACCCCCGCAGTTTGTGCAGCGTCAACCATGAAGATTACATCATGTTCTCTCGCAATCTTGCCAATTTCCTGAATAGGCTGGATAGTACCCAGGACATTAGGTACATGCGTCACAACAATAAGTTTGGTTCTGGGCAAGATTGCATTCTTAATATCCGCCGGATCAATAAAACCATCGGACGAATTTTTAACTTTGGTTACGGTAATTACTCCCCTTTTTTCGAGACCATGAAGTGAGCGGGAAACGGCATTATGTTCAAGATATGTCGTAATAGCATGATCACCTTGCTTCAACACCCCTTTTATTCCCATATTTATTGCATCGGTAGCATTAAAGGCAAAAATAAACCGCCTTGAATCTCGTATGCCAAATAAGCGAACAATAACCTCCCGTGTATCCTCAATTTCCTTTTCTGCTGCTACCGCCATCTTATGCCCGGAACGCCCGGGGTTTGCCCCCCATGTCCTGTAAAATATATCCATCGTTTTATAAACAATCTCTGGTTTTGGAAAGGTTGTTGCTGCATTATCTAAATAAATCATATTTTACATTCCTATATATTTTGCGTAGAGTCCCTTTGCAATTGAAACGTCGTTTGTGCCTGAAATAATTGAGCGGCCATCAGGGAATATGGTCAGCTCGTATTTATCAAGCTTCAGACGGAGCAAAAAATTGTTAAAAGATACATCCCCTATTTTCTCAAGCAGCGATGCAAGTCCTGGTAAGTCTAATTTTGAACCATTCAGATTTAAAATTTGTACGGCGTTTCTCCCGCAGAGAGAAGTTGTCATGGTATATTTTTTCTTGTTTAAAAATTCATAATTATGCTGCTTACATGTCATACAATCAGCATTCACGTCAGAAGTTGAAATATGAATCCTTGTTATTTCGTTTCGCCAGAGGTCTATCTTCACGAGGTCTTTACTCAGGGCATTAACGTTATTTGATAAAATTTTCAACGCCTCGGCAACCTGAATTGAGGCGATTACGCTTGCAATGGGTGCAATTATCCCTTGGGTATCGCAAGTCTCGGTTGTTCCAGACGGTGGTATGTTTTCGAGTAAACATCGAAAACACGGTGTTTTTGATGGGATAATGTTCATGGATATACCGGTGCTTCCGATACAAGCGCCATAAATCCATGGTATTCCTTCTTTCACACAGTAATCATTTATCAGGAATCTCGTCTCAAAGTTATCAGTTCCATCAATAACAACATCGGCCTTTTTCAAAAGGATTTCAATATTAGACGGATTAAGATCAACGACAACTGGTTCTATCTGGATGTGAGAATTAACTTTTTGAAGTTTTATTTGTGCGGCAATTGACTTGGGAAGGTTTTGTTTTATGTCATCTTCATCAAAAAGTAACTGGCGCTGGAGATTACTTTCCTCTATAAAATCGCGGTCAATAATTTTCAGGCAATTTATTCCACTACGGACAAGAAGATTAGCCGAAATACATCCTAACGCGCCGCATCCTACAAGCACGGCATTTTTTCCCATAATTGCCTTTTGACCCTGCTCACCAATACCAGAGAACAATACCTGCCGCGAATAACGTTGTAACATCTTAGCTTTTTAGGTCAAACGTGCTCAAACACGCCTTGTCGCCCGCAGCAATAGCCTTTTCCCTCTTATAAGAAATTTTGGCATTCACTCCTTCGCCAAACCCTGCAATCCATGCATTCACGATGTCGCACATGGTCAAAAAATCTGCTCCTGCATTTCGCCAGTATTGTTCATGGACACAACTTTCATGATCCCATGATGTACGTTTTTCCGAGTCTGCCACAACTTGCGCCCCACGGTCACACGGCATGCCATCGCTATGATAATCTCCCAATACTTCAAAAGCCTTTGATGTACTATTGCAGTCTGCAGAAGACAGCCCCTTTATCTTGACGGCCTCTTTACCACAACTTATACCATGTTTGTAGGCAGCCTCAGTAGCCGCTTTCCCTGCATCGCTGTACTTTGCACAAAAGGCGGCAACTATTGCAGCCTCTCGGGTCTCTACTTCAACAATAAGACTTTGAATCCCTTGATGGATTGATTTATTTGCCAATAATTCTTCGAGAGGTTTATTATCTGCCGATTTTGGATACTTCTTATATACTTGTTCAAGAATCTTATCTGCCGCTGCTTCATATTTCACCTTGAAAGCCGAAACAATGGCAGCCTCACGCGCTTGTGTAGTTTTAATCTTTCCGTACATCCAATAATGAATTGGCCCTAGTACCAAACTCATTCGGAAAACTCCTTTTGTGCTAAATTGTGTATGAAATCAAAACCTTTAAACTATATATTTATGACTATTCAATATTTTTGTAAAAAAGGGCGACATGTATATCGCCCTTTTATTTTCAGAAAAGTTCTTTCTGCTTGTTTATACCCTTAAAGATAAGTTATGCAAGTTCCACAGCTTTTACTTCCGGGATTTCCTCTTTTAAACGCTCTTCTACGCCGTATTTCAGCGTCATTAACGCGCTTGGACAAGACCCGCAGGCGCCGCGCAAACGTACCTTTACAATACCGCCTATAAAATCTACAAATTCTATATCGCCGCCATCTGCCTGCAATGCAGGTCTGATATTTTTTAGTGCCTCTTCAATTTTTTCTCTCATCATGAAATCTCCTTTAATCTTTAAAATAAAAGTTGCTTTAAGATTTTCTCTTATTTATAATCTCGTTTAATTCCTTGATAATAACTTCAGGATCCATATTATGCATTGTCGCGCCAAAGGCTAAATCCTCCATTTTTGAACCGGGACAGGTAAAACAACCTGATCCAAAATATTTCTTGATGACCGATTCTGCCTCCGGATAATTTTTAATCACATCTCCAATGCTTGTCTTCCTGGTTATGGTTAATTTTTTTGTATCCTCTGCCATATAATTTATAATTCTCCTTGCATAAAAGATAAATCATTATTATAAGAATCAGGTTATCGGACATTAGTTTCTTTGTCAATCAAAAAACCTAAAATATCCATAGTGTAGGAGAAAATATATTGTCTAAAATTTTAATTGATTAATAAATATTTATCCTTTACATTATTTACTATGATAACCGTTAATCATATTCCTTTTATTGTCACGATAGTCCTCTATTTTATATCTTCTGTTTGGTCAGTAGGATACATTGTAAAACCAGAATTTTTTAATAAAAAAGTGGCCAAATGGACAATGATGTTAGGGTTTTTTATCCATAGTGGTTTTCTTGTATGCCTGGGGCTCGAAGCCGATAATATCCCTATTACTAATGTTTATGAATCGTTTGTGTCGTTACTCTGGTGTATTCTGTTTGTTTATATTAATCTTGATTATCTTTATAAGTTGCCATCGCTTGATACATTTTTAGTCCCTCTTGTAACCGCGCTATCGATCTGGGCTGTTACCTTCGACGGCGGAAATTTATTAATCACCGTAAGCCTTCAAAACTTCTGGCTTATTGCCCATATTATCCCTATATTTATTGGATATGCGGCATTTACTATATCTTTTAGTTTAAGCGTCATGTATTTGACACAGCAAAGGCAATTAAAGCACAAACTCTTTGGCGCCCTTTTTAGCAAAATGCCATCGTTGGAGGGCATTGATAAGCTCATGTGGAAAACAATTTCTTTTGGTTTTCCCCTTCTGACACTAGGGCTTGTCTTTGGGACGTTTTGGGTTAAAACACAAGGTATATTAGGGGAGATGTGGTACCTGGATTACAAAGTTATTTTAGGACTTGCCACATGGCTTACCTATGCCGCACTGCTTCACATGCGGCTTGTCTCTTCATTTCATGGTACTAAAATCGCCTGTCTGACCATTGTAGGTTTCTGTCTTGTACTTTTTACCTTCATTGGCACCTTCTTTATGGGTTCCAAACATGCCTTCCAGAAGGTTAGCATACAAACACCTGCTGAGATTTCGGACATACAGTAAACTCAACTATGCCACACAATGATGATTAAATCAGTTTTTTAAATCAAGGATTTGAGATTTGATATGAGTATTTTAGTTGTAGGATTAAATCATAAATCAGCCCCTGTGGAAATACGGGAAAAACTGGCGTTTAACGCCAACAATATACCCTCCGCGTTAACAGTATTTCTCCAGAAATATCAGACGGCAGAAGCCGTCATCCTCTCTACCTGTAATCGCGTAGAAATGTACGTATCATGCCTGGAAGGCTCTATTACTGTTGAAGGTATCTTTTCATATCTCGCTGAGTTTCACAAAATTGAATTAAGCGGTTTTTCACCTTACATGTATCATTATAAAGACGAACGTGCAGTAAACCACCTTTTCTTTGTTACTTCCAGTCTTGATTCCATGGTACTTGGTGAAAACCAGATACTCCTCCAAGTTAAAGAGGCATATACAACAGCTGCCATGGAAGAAGCCACCGGGAAGGTTCTGAACCAACTATTCCAGCAAGCGCTCAACGTCGCGAAAATTATCCATACCAGAACAACGATTGGAAAAGGAAAGGTTTCTATAAGCTCTGTAGCGGTGGAATTTGCCGAGAAGATCTTTCAGGATTTTACGGGAAAAACAGTTCTCGTCGTGGGCGCAGGTGAAATGTGTGAACTTTTATTAAAACACCTGTACGAAGAAGGGGCGCGTACCTTTGTAGTTGCAAACCGTACCTTTGAACGCGCTCAGGAACTCGCCAATGCCTTTCATGGTGAGGCTATTAAATATGACTTACTCGGTGAATACCTTGCAAAGGCCGATATTATTATCAGCTCAACATCTGCTCCCCATTATGTAATTCATGCCAATCAGGTAAAAGAAGCCATCAAACACCGGAGGGGTAATCCTATGTTTCTCATTGATATTGCCGTTCCCCGTGATATTGAACCTGAAGTTGGCAATATTGATAACGTATATCTTTACAATATAGACGACCTCCAATCTGTCGTTAACCAAAACATTGATGATCGGACGAGAGAAGTAGAGAAATGCAGGGAGATTATTGAAGAAGAAGTGGAACACTTCATGGCAAGACTCGAGGAAATGAAGATCGAGCCTGCAATTACACAACTAAGAAATCACTTTCACTCAATCGGAAAGGAAGAGTTAGACCGATTAAAATTCAAACTCAAAAATATGGATAATGGAGACTGGGAACAGATTGTTTACACCATGGAGCGCACGATGAACAAACTTCTCCATCATCCGGCAAAAGTAGCAAAACAAGAGGCAAAAAATGGCGGTGGATACCGGTACGTTGAAACGATAAAAAATTTATTTGGAATATTCCATCACAAAGACCATCCCCAGCAGTAGCCTTTCCATCGTTTCTCTTCAAATCGGCTACAATCGCTGTTTAATCGTCTTCGGTTGAACCAGCTTTGAGATAATATCACATTGTTCTTATCATCCTCATATTAAATCCAAGACACCCTCCTATCCGACTAATATTGTCCCTTCAGGATATTTAATTGGTGTGAGTTTACATTTACCCCTGATAGAATAGCCTATCGCCAGTGGCCCTACCCTGCCAATAAACATGGTCGTGATAATAACAATCTTCCCTACAAAGCTTAAGGAAGGCGTGACGCCGGTAGAAAGCCCTACCGTTCCAAAGGCAGATACAGACTCAAACACAACCCCCAAAAAAGAGGCACGTTCTGTTATGGATAAGATCATGACATCAACCATAATAAGCATGAGCGCCAGAACACAGATAGCAAGCGCCCTATCCCTGATTTTTGATGATATGTGACGGTTAAACAAAACGAGTTCATCATTCATGGATATTACAGAGATTACCGACGAAATCAATACCCCAAAAGAGGTCGTCTTAACCCCTCCCCCGGTCCCGCCAGGCGAAGCTCCGATATACATAAGTAAAATCATCATCGTTAGTTCCGGTATTCTCATAGTACCAATATCGAGGGTATTAAAACCTGTTGTTGTAGAAGCTGATGTGACCTGGAAGAGAGAGATTAATATCCTGTCTTTTACAAATGTTTCTGAGGTAAAGCACTCGGATACATAAATCAATAATGCGCCCATCATAAGGAGTATGGGAAATATAATGAGTACCAGTTTTGTATGCGCGAGAAGTCTTTTTGGAGGCTCACCTTCACGGGCCTTTCTAAAAAAGGTATCGTAGATATTGTAAATTACAAAAAAGCCGAGGCCCCCTCCAATACAAAGAATTTCAATCGTTGTATTTACCAGAATATTATCACGATACGCACAGAAATTATTTGGAAAAAGACTGAAACCGGCAGTACAGAATGCAGAAACGGAGTGAAAAATACCTAAATAAATGGCGTGTTTGGCGGGATATTCATTCGTCCAGTATATACTCAAGATAGCTGCGCCTACTAACTCAAAGGCGAAGGTAACAAAAATGACTATTTTGCTAAAATGAACCACCTCTTCATAAGGCGGACTACTCAGTGATTCTCCCAGCATTAACTTCCCGCTTAAGGATAACTTAATACCGAATGTGTACATGACCAAACCAATAAAGATCATGTATCCTAATCCGCCAATCTGGACTAAAACGAGTACAACGACCTGGCCAAAGAGGGAATAAAAATTCCCTATATCCACAACTGATAGTCCCGTAGTAGAAACGGCGGAAGTTGCTATAAACAAAGCATCAATAAACGATTGAGGACTACCGGAGGAGTTAGCCTGGGGGAGTGTCAAAAGAAAAGCGCCTAGTGCGATGATAGAAATAAAACCGATGAGAAGTATCCGATGGGGGCTTAACATAGAATAGAGCATACTGAGTATAAATCCTTTACATGAAATACTTCATAGTGCAGCAAAGCTGCAACCAATTCTTCTTTATGAAAATGGGGAGATTGCTTCGGAAAAAGACCCTCGCAATGACAATTACTATGCACTTTGATAGCGTACGGCACGTTGTCATTGCGAGCGTTTGTAGTGACGACTTTAGTCGTCTGGGGTCATTGCGAGCGGAGCGAAGCAATCTTTCCCTCATAAACAAACTTTACCTCCTGACAAGAAGTAAATGGAATTGTGAAAAACGTACAAAAAAAGATGTTTTTACAGAGTAATACTATACCGCTCCTAACGGAACCATCAAAGGTATTTTTTCAAAAAACTAAATTAATACAAGCGTTTTAATTTTCTCATTATAGAAACTGGTTTATAATTTTGAAACTTAAAAATTAATTATTTGATATTTATTCATGCTGATATATTTTTGTATGACCAGGGCTTAGAAAGTCATTGACACTCCTTTTTGCGTCTGCTATAGTAACAGTGAAAATTTTTTAAATACACAATACAACATCATATAAATAATATTTTCCCTGCAGTTTTTTCAAAATATCAATAAAGTTCTCTGTTGAACTTAAGGAGTTTTCCTCATTATGGAAAGGATACGGCAAGAAAATACCGTAAAAGAAGTCGTTGAAAAATTTCCTGTAACCCGCAGGATTTTTGAAACGTATGGTATTATGTGCGGTAGTAATGTATTACCCGAAAAACCCCTCTCTTTCTTTGCCAGGATGCATAATATCAGCCCCACGACATTAATCGAAGACCTTCAAAAACTTATCGATGGACAGACTGATTTAAACGATGACGCAACTATTACAAAACCGCAAAGCGAACCTGTTTATGAGATTTTTGTCAAGACGGCAATCCTCGTTGTTCTGACAACAGGATGCCTCTATGGCGCTTCCCTCTTAGCCCTTATGGCTTTTAACAATTCAATGAGTTCTGTGTCATGGATACTTACAGAAACACACGGAGACACACAGGTATACGGCTGGGTCGGGTTGTTCATCATGGGAATCTCCTACTTTGCGCTCCCTAAATTCTGGAGCACCCTGTTGTATAGCACACCCCTTGCTTATAAATCCTTCTTTTTAATGGTTGTTGGTATTTTCCTCTCGTTCGTTTTTAAAACAATTGCGTACTATACCGGTTTCTTCCCCTTTAAGATACCAGCCCTGATTGGCTGTGCCCTCCAGGTCGCATCAATAGCGGTTTTTATCTATGTAACAACAAGAACTTACTTCTCTTCAGGAAAAGAAAAGTATGAAGTTTATGAAGGATTTCTCCTGTCCAGTTATCTCTGGTTTATCCTGCAGGCTATCGCTTTTGTTGCCTTATACTTCCATTTTAATGTAGTAGAAAATACAAACATCCCTGAGGTATTTAAGAACCCTATCAGACATATACAAATCGTAGGATTTGCCTGTATGGTCATTATTGGGATATTCACAAAGACGCTGCCGATTTTCCTGGGCATACAGGAACCAAACAAAAAACTGAGCGCGTATGTCCTTTATATCTTAAATATTTCGATTGCATTAAGAATAATTTCAGGATTTTACCGGGAATACACCCAGAATCTTCACGGTTTTTTCACCATAATTTTTTGTATAGCAGGATTTCTTGAAACATTCGGGGTGTTCTTGTTTATTTACAACCTCGATTTGTTTAATGCCAGAAAAACCGTTAAAAATACAATAAATTTACCCACAGGCTTTAGAAAATACATCCGTGCGGCGCTCATCTGGTTATTTGTTTCTGAAAGTTCACTGTTGACCTTTACTGTTTACGAAGCCATTTCAGGGACACAAGTCCCTCACGCCTTATTTGGAGCATACCGCCATGCAATCTTCGTTGGCTTTATCAGTATGATGATTCTGGGATGCGCCTCGAAAATGATTCCTATAAGCAAAGGGGTAAAATTATGCAGCCCAAAACTCCTGAACGCAACGTTTGTGCTCGTAAATATTGGTTGTATATTCAGGGTCGTTGCGCAACCGCTTGCATCACTTCGTTATCCACAACTCTATCCTCTTATGGGAATGAGCGGATTTACTGAATACGCCGCCATGTTCTGCTTTGGCATCAACGCATGGAAAACAATGCGGGCCGATGTGAAGGAAGAGGCTGCGGAACAAATTCAAATAGCAACGGCAAGCACCAATGTATATCAACTCCTTAAGCAATATCCACAAACCCTGGACATTTTAGTGGAGTTTGGTTTTAAACAATTGAAAAATCCTATTCTGCGAAACACCCTGGCGAGGACGATCAGCCTTGGACAGGCAGTTCAAATAAATCCGGTAAATCTGGATGATTTGTTGAAAAAGATAAATAGCGCAATAAAGATACCGGCAACACTACATGTAGCTTAGAAACTCGCCGCCCATACAATATCAGGAACAAAAAAGGAAGCCATTATATACAGAATAGCAGGCATAATGGCTTATCACTGTTCAGAAAACTTCCGCGTGGTTCACTTCATGAGTGAGTATATCCTTTTTGTATCGGTAAGCGCCTTTTCCATAGACACGAGCGGCGTAATCTCAATGTCGGTAAAAAAGGGAAAGAGTGGCAGTTTCGAAACGATCTCATCCATCTCTTCGTTAGATTCCGCATCAATAATTGCTGCTGCCCCGCGCTTGCCGGCAAGTTTTCCACCGGCAATTATCTTCCCACGCCTTTGAAACCGGGAAAAATATTCCCACTCCTTTATTACATATCCAAGAAAATCCTTTACCGGCATCTGAGGCATCTGCTTTATCTCAACCTTCAACAAAAAGAGCATATCCTGTATCCTTTCTGCTTTATAATTTACATCGCCAATCCACCGTCCACACTGATTACATGTCCCGTTATATACCGTGCGTCATCAGACAGAAGAAACAAGGCCGCCCTGGCTATTTCCTCAGGTTTGCCAAATCTCTTCATGGGAATCATCTCAATCATCTTGTCCTTGTATTCCTGAGGCAGTACTGATGTCATATCTGTTTCAATAAATCCGCAGGCAATAGAATTCACCGTAATGTTCGCCTTCCCCACTTCTTTCGCCAGCGCCTTGGTAAAACCAATCATGCCTGCTTTTGAGGAAGAATAGTTCACCTGTCCGGCCATGCCCATGATTCCACTGACAGAAGTTATATTTAAGATACTACCGGATTTTTGTTTAATCATCTGGGTGATAACCGCCTTGGAAAAATTAAATACACTCTTCAGATTGGTACTTATGATATCGTCCCAATCGCTCTCGCCCATAAATGCCAGGAGTTTATCGCGGGTAATACCTGCATTATTAACCAGAAAGTCAATACTGCCAAACTTATCCTTGACCTCCTTCACCATATTTTTAGCGCCTTCAAAGCTCGCAGCATTTACCTGAAATGAAACTGCTTTTCCGCCCAGCGCCTCAATCTCTTTTATCATCGCGTGTGCGGCATCAGCGCTCTTATTGTAATTGAAGGCAACATTACAACCATTTTTTGCCAACTCTAAAGTAATTGCCTTCCCAATACCTCGCGTACCACCCGTAATAATTGCAACCTTATCCTTAAACAGCATGAAAATACCCCCTTTTCATTAGTCAATTTTTGTTGTAAACACATTTCCACTTATAACGATTTTACGGTAGCGCAAAATATGCAATCTGCAAATAAGTTTGGTTCCCAAGCTCTGACTTGGAAACTCACTTATACAACTAAATTTACTTCCTGGCTAAAAGCTTCAATCTCATCATCTCTGCAAAAAGCCCCACCTCATACTCTATGCCCTTAAGAATATCATTCTCCATGGCAAAATTAACGCATTTTTTCATTTCTTTCAGCGCCCTGACATCGCGTTCCAGCAGAGTTTTTGCCAGTTTTATCGTATGCTCCAGTACCTCTTTGTGAGGAGCTATCTGATTAACAAGTCCCCATTCAAGCGCTATTTCAGCGCGGACCATCTTGCCCAAAAGGAGCATTTCTTTAGCACGCGCAGCGCCTATAAATCGTGGTAAACGCTGGGTACCGCCTAAACCTGGAATAATACTCAGCTCCGGTTTCGCCTCCGGCATACTAAAAAATGCTATATCAGATGCAATACGCAAGTCGCACAACATGGCAAGTTCAAGACCAGCGCCAATAGTAACACCATCGATAGCTGCAATCACAGGCTTTTTACAATTTTCAATCTCTACAAACATCTCGTGGGCGCGTCGAAATCTTTCGTAATTCTTTTCGGCAACAAGGCCGGAAATCCAGGAACCGAAGAGCTCGTCACGGTCCGCGCCGTCACTGAAAACCCCCCTGAGTTTGCTGGCAATAATAATAGCGCCAATCCTTTCATCCCCTTCATAATGGTCCATTTTGTCATAGATTGCATCCAGAAGCCACGACCCAATGGAGTTTCGGGGAGATTTCTTCATGTAAATAATGCCAATGGCCTTGCCATTCTCTGCTTTAATCTCTTCAAATTCTATGTGGTTATAACCAGAGTTATCACCACGATTCATACGAATATCTTTCATTGTTCAAAGACCTTAAATAAAGAATTACTATATTTTTAAAGCCACCTGAAAACCCTCATGAACAGCCTCTAGTGCAGTACGGACTTTCACACAATCACCAATGGAATATATCTCGGGAAATTTTCCTTCTATCTGCTTTAAAAGACTATTATCAGAGAAATAACCAGCGGCGATAATAATAGTATCTGCTTTAATAAACTGGTCTGTACCATCCTTTTCATATACCACCCCCCGACATATTTTACCATTCCATTCCTGATCATCGATAATCTCTTTTACCTTCACGTCCGTCATTTCTTTTATACCAGCTTCCTTTAATTCGTTAATAATAATCCATCGGGTAGAGATACCGAATCCACCTCCAAGCTTTTTTTTCATCTCCAGGATAGTAATATTTTTATTCCCTTTTGTTGTATATCCAACCGCATCATCTGCACTGATAACGTGGTGTTTAAGTAAAAAACAGGCAACTTCCGGTTTCATTGCCCCCTGCCTGGCAGCATATAAAGCCACTTCACATCCCACCGTTCCGCCACCTATGATAACCACATCTTTTCCCAATAACACGTCACCATCCAGTACCCTGCTTGCTGTAAATACATGCGATCCCTGTATTCCGGGAATATTGATCATTATCGGCAACCCCCCTGTTGCAGCAACGACTGCGTCAGGATTTTCGTCTTGTAATACCTGGAGGTCTGCATTTCTTCCGGTTTTAATATTCACGCTGAGTTTTGAAATCTGTTTTTCCAGATACGTTATAATATTCTGTATTTCTTTTCTCCCCGGAGGAATGTATGCATACCGTAACTGGCCGCCTAATTGGTTATTCTTTTCGTATAAAGTAACTGCGTGACCGCGCAATGCAAGGACTCGGGCCGCTTCCATACCGGCAGGCCCTCCGCCTACAACAACAACCTTTTTCGGTTTATTTGTTCTCGTTATTTCATATTCGCTTTCATGACCTGCCAATGCATTATAGGTACAGGCAACGGGTTTGAAATTGAGCAGGGAGTCGAAACATCCCTGATTACAGGCAATACACATCCTAATATCATCAAACTGACCATCTCTGTATTTATTGGGCAACTCAGGGTCAACAATAAGCGGTCTGCCAATAGATACCATATCCGCCCGTTGATTATCTATAATCTCTTCAGCCAAGGCAAGGTCGTTTATGCGCACCGACGTAATCACCGGAACACGGACATGTGCCTTAATTTTTTCAGAAAAAAACACGTAAGCCATCCGTGGAATAATCATCCCCATGATAGGTATCTTACTTTCATGCCAACCCGGAGATACGTTGAAGGCGTCAACCCCCGCCAGTTCCAATATCTTAGCGATCTCTATACTTTCCTCTATCTTAAGCCCATCGTCAACAAAATCAGCCCCAGACATGCGAAATATAACCGGAAAATCCCCGCCAACGGTTTCTTTTATCCCGCGTACAATCTCCACCGCAAAACGCACCCTGTTCTGGAGAACTCCGCCGTACTCATCTTCGCGCTTGTTGGTAGCCCTTGAAAGAAACTGATTAATAAGATACCCCATTCCTCCGTGAAGTTCTACGGCGTCAAAACCCCCATTCTTCGCCCTCAGTGTTGCGCCGACATAATTATCAATTACCCGCTTGATCTCCGGGATGGTGAGTACATGCGGTTGCTGTCTAATACTTCTGTGTGTTAATGCGGAAGGGGCAACAGGCTGCATTTTTGTAAAAATTGAAGCGGCGCTTCTTCCGCCATGGAGAATCTGCACTGCCACCCGAACATCATATGCATGTATAACATCCGTCAATCTTTTTAAACCGGGGATAAATTCATCCTTATCAAGTCCGATAATGCTCTTCCATACCTTGCCCTGTATCTCCGGATAACAACCTCCAACAACAATAATTCCTACGCCGCCCTTCGCCCGCGCCCGGTAAAATTCAATGATTCTATCATTGATAGCGCCGTCAGAAGTAAATCCAAGGTCCATGGCAGACATGCTCAATCTGTTTTTTACCGTCATCTGACCAATTTTTATTTCTTCAAACAATGTACTCATGGTTATTTTAATTAACAAATTTCCTTATAAAAATCTAGTGTTTAACGGCGTGTATTTCGCCAGTAACTTGATTGCATAGGAATTTTCACTTTATTTATGCAGCTTTTCAGTCGGTAGAAACAAGGCGCTGCCTTGTCTCTCTATAGTATTACTCTGTAAAAACTTCTTTTTTTTGTAAGTTTTTCACAATCACATTTGTTTATGATGGAAAGATTGCTTCGCTCCGCTCGCAATGACAAGGTGCCGTGCGCCATTAAAGTGCATAGTAAGTGTCATTGCGAGGGTCTTTTCCGAAGCAATCTCCCCTTTTCATAAAGAAGAATTGGTTGTGGGTTAGCTGCGCTAGGAATACTTTAACGGACTCAATATTTCACCTGGGATAAATAAATAATTTGGTAAATAATGTGAGAGTATGGAGGAGCTTTAAGCTTTAGCGCAAACGATGGGATTGCCCAAAGTGCGGTAATTATCAAGGTTGAAGAGTCCAAGGTTAATCCGATTATCCAATCCAGTAAATAAGTTTCTTTTTATCTTTTTTTATCTTTGCGAGAAGCTCGTTCTTGTCACGTCCTGTCCTGTCTTTTCATATATCTGGTAAAACCTTAAAACACTATAGGCTAATCTATCTTTGAGAATGTCTTCAAGATGCGTACGAGTCTCGCATTTCATGTTCTAATTCTTCAATTTCAGGCAAGTTAGCATTATAAGTATCGTAATGATTTTTGTCAAGTTTATCCTGAAAACAGAAATACTTCTTTTCCCGCAAAAATAAATTTTTCTTTATTTTTCTTTTCAAATAATGTTTTATTAATTCCTGTTTGAATCGAGTTAAAACTCACAGCCCTAAAGTTTAAACTATTTTCTGTAATTCTTTAAGGAAGGCTAATGATGTGTCTGGGGATACCGGGAAAAATAATAGAGATTACCAATGGGACGGCACGGGTAGACGTAACGGGTACTACAAAGGAGGTAAACCTCATGCTCATGGACAACGTCAGGGTTGGTGATTACGTTATCATCCACGCCGGGTTTGCTATACAAAAGGTGAATGAAAATGAGGCGCATAAAACGCTACGACTTATAAGCAATCTGATTGGAGACTTTTCAAAAGACAATGACAAGAGATCGCTTCGGACAAAACCATCGCAATGACATTGTTACGCATATTTTCTTGGATGACATTTTTTTGGGAAATCAGAATGACGAAAGGTCAGAAATACAAAACTCATTAACTCCAAACGGTAAACTCGAAACTCATACAAATGAACTACATCGACGAATTCAGACAAAAAGAAACTGCACAGGGTATCTTAAAAAAAATCCATGAGATATCCAGAAGAAATGTCAATATCATGGAGATCTGCGGGACTCATACCCACACGATATCGAAATACGGCATAAGAAACTCCCTTCCATCCACTATCCGCCTTATTTCAGGACCAGGGTGCCCCGTGTGTGTTACCTCCGCCGCGGATATTGATACAATCATAGAATTCAGCAAAAATGAAAAGGATGTCATTATTGCCACATTCGGGGACATGATGCGGGTACCGGGAACTGCCTTATCCCTTCAGGAGCTAAAGTCCATGGGAAGGGATATTCGGGTGGTTTACTCCCCTCTCGGTTCCATCGACATAGCAAAGGCAAACCCTGGAAGGGAGGTACTGCTCTACGCAGTTGGTTTTGAGACCACCGCGCCAACAGTTGCCGCCACCGTCCTCACGGCAAAAGAAGAGCAGTTGAAAAATCTTTCGGTCCTTGCAGTTCATAAGTTGACCCCGCCGGCGATGAATGCCCTGCTCGGTAGCGGTGAGTTAAGACTTCACGGTTTTATCTGCCCTGGACACGTGACCGCTATTATAGGGGCGAAGGCATACAAGTTTATTTCAGATGATTACCATGCACCCTGTGTGGTTGCAGGTTTTGAGCCTCTTGATACTATTCATGGACTCTATATGCTCATCAATCAACTTGAAAACGGGAGAACCGATATAGAAATCCAATATAAAAGGGTTGTTACGTGGGAAGGTAATACAAAAGCGCAAAAAATAATTGATCAGGTGTTCGAGATATGCGATAGTGACTGGCGGGGAATTGGAAGGATACCCATGAGTGGACTCTCGCTAAGAAAAGAATACGCTGAATATGATGCAAAAAAACGATTTTGTATCACAAACATTTCTGAAACTTTAAACTCAAAACTCAAAACTCAAAACTCAAAACTTAATCTGGGTTGTTCTTGCGGCGAGGTATTGAAGGGTCTTATAACCCCAGACCAGTGTCCTCTGTTTGGTAAATTATGCACACCAGAGACACCGATATGACCGTGTATGGTTTCATTTGAAGGGACATGCGCGGCTTATTATAAATATGAAAACTTCAAACAAGGGTAAATTCGAAATACGAATACCGAATCAGAAACACATTACAAGGTTTGAAAATTTATGAAACAAGACAGAATCCTTTTATCCCATGGCAGCGGCGGCAAGTTAAGTCATCAACTCATCCATGATATTTTTCTGAAGGCGTTTGACAATGAATACCTGTCCCCGCTTAATGATCAGGCTATTTTCAATCTTAATGCTTCACGGATTGCATTTACTACTGATTCTTACGTGGTAAGTCCCATCTTTTTTCTGGAGGAGATATTGAAAACTATCCGTCTGTGGGACGATAAACGACCTTGTCGTGGGCGGCGCCGAACCCTTTATCTCAGCGCATCTTTTATTATCGAAGAAGGTATTTTGCTTGAAGATCTCAGGGTGGTGGTAAACTCCATGGCCACTACAGCCAACCATGCAGGAATTAAAATAATTACGGGTGACACCAAGGTTGTTGAGCATGGCAAAGGTGATAAGATATTTATCAATACCAGTGGAATTGGCGTAGTAAAAGACGGCGTAAACCTTTCACCAACCCTGATAAGACCAGGCGATGCAATACTTGTATCGGGTTCTCTGGGTGATCATGGGATGGCTGTTATGGCTCAGAGGAAGCGTATTCAGATGGACATTCCGTTAAGAGTGATTGCGCTCCGCTCCACGAACTCGTCAAAGACATGCTTTCCGCATCTCCCGGTGTGCGAGCTATGAGGGATCCCACGAGGGGTGGAGTGGCTACGACGTTAAATGAATTGGCCATATCTTCTACATGCGGGATGATCATAGAGAGATTGATATTCCTGTCGCCATGCTGTACGAGGGGCGTGTGAGATACTGGGTTTCGATCCACTCTACCTTTGCCAATGAAGGAAAAACTGATAGCAATTGTAGCCCAGGATGCTGCCGTTACCATTTTGAAAGCTATGAAAAATAACCCGTTGGGTAAAGATGCGGCAATTATTGGCAGCGTTGTTCATGAACCAAAGGGCAAAGTCCTCATTGAGACGATTGGAAACAAAAGGATGCTGGATATGCTCACGGGCGAACAGCTTCCCAGGATATGTTAGTATCTTACAAATAATATTTTGACATTTTCAGTAAAAATATTTTAAGTGGCAAGGCGCGCCTTGCCACTACAGTCTTTTCCGACTCGTTCGGGTTAGGGTAATATTACGAATTACAATAGAGCATACTTACATGACAAAAGTCTGTCATCTTTGTCATTGCGAACGGAGCGAAGCAATCTCGATTATGATAAAACTGAGATTGTTTCACTATCATCCGCAATGATAATAAAACCGGATAAAGGAGACACGTGGTGTTATGAACCCATCATTTAACCACCTTAACATCCAGTTTTGTCTGCTGAGCGCCTGCCTTGAATCGTACCTTTGCCTTTCCCGCCTTTTGTTTCGCCTTTATCGTAAACTTTGCCTTGCCATTGGCATCTGTATCCGCGTTGTTGGGTGAGTCTAATGTTACAAATTGCTTGCTTATGGCATCAATCTTAGCATAAACTGGCTGTCCATCTGAAGGACAACCTTCCGGCATGGTAACCGTTAACGTAATATCTCTACTGCTTCCGGTAAACAATTTAAGCTTTTTTGGAGACTTCTTTATTGCAATCGGGTCACACTTACCTTTTTCAATAATTGCCGTCTTGATATTTTGGCCATATAGGACCAGACGGACCAAGGTCGCCCCACTTCCCGTCAGGTCTCATAATCGCATAGTCCTCACAACCTCCAGAATCATTTGGTTCTTCCTGTGTTCCAATTGGTATAGCTCGAAGTCTCACCACTAATCCATTTCCAGTCCCCTTCTTCGTCCTTGTCCGTATAGCCAATCCAATATCTTGCACTTCCCCCGAAAATATCGGTTAACCAATCCTGTTCATCCCCGTTATTAATCGTCACCAGATACGCGCCATATTTGTCAATTGCTTCTTGCTCGCACGTCTGCCAATCCCCACCTTCGTGGAGTTTATAGAAATGCCCGTTTGCCGGATTAACAAACCACCGGGTCCATGACAAGGTATATTCCTGATCCTCGTCCGAATCGCCATTGCCAACCACCTTCAGGTAGTAATCGTCCGGAAGTAACTCCGTGGATGATAAACTCCTTTCACCCGCAGTTTTTATTGATTTTGCGATCTCATTGTGAGATGAATCGTACAGATAGAGGTCATAATTTTTTCCCTTCAGGCACATCCAATTGCGCAGAAATTGCATCCGCATCATTGATCGTTATCAGAAATAGTCTTTGTCTGCAAGGTCACAAATCTTTCCCTGATAGTCTGTGTCAACATCCAAAGGTCCCTTCGCTACATTAAAATCGTCGTTTGGTTCAAAGTCATCAGTACATGTCCCACCAGATTCATTAACGGCAAATCCATTAAAGAGCATACCCTTCTCCCCATTAGGAATCATTACCTGCACATCCCATTTCCCCGCAGCAGCACCTGCAAGATTAAACTCATGAAATCTTCGTTGGACTGACAACCTGCACGTTTGCTGCGATAATATCTGACTGACCTGACTTTACCAGCTCGCCGTTGCCCCGTTTTGGAAATTACTTCCCATGAGGTCTGTCGTAACTATAGTATTCTTGCCGGACGAAGGTGTAATGGATACTACGGTTGGGGGTTACCAGATTGGGATTTGAATTATTGTTATATTCATCCTTATCCAAAACACCATCTTTATCATAGTCCGAAGTTCCATTAACAGTCGTGAGATTTCAAAATTTGTCATTTCCCAATTGTCATCAATGCCATCGTTATCAGTATCAACAAATCCCCCAGTTCCAATTGCCTGAAAAAAAAAAACCGTTCTGAACATTGTGTCACACACACCGAGAGAGAACAGTTCCGTCGCCGTTCGAACATGGCATGTTTCGCGTTAATAAACTGATTGGTATCGCTTGGTGCAAACACACACACACACACACACACACACGGCGCTTTGCATCCACCTGAAGGTTCAGTTTCAGCAATACACCGCTTGAGCCACCAAAGGTATTGGAATCTGAATAGGCAATTATGGTGGCTTCACTGTGACCGTTCACCGTTGCAGTACCATAATCAACGGTAAAATTACCCGATGACAGCCCGGTGCCTTGTGAAACGCCGCCGGTAACTTGTACTTTGTCGGTATCAAAAACAATCCTGGCGTTAATTCCTGCATACGCCCCTGTGTCGCCAGAAATGCTCAGGTCGAGTGTCGTTGTCCCCCCTGGCTGAGCGCTTGCAGAACCGAGGAATAACGTGGGTTCAGCTATTGCATGTGATGCAGCACAAGCAAGAAAACCACAATTATCATAAACGTACCTAATACCCTTGCCATATCATTTCTCCTTATTTATTTTTTATTCCATAAAAAATATACTTTTTTGATGTAGAGCGAAGCGGCGCTGCCAAAGGCGAAACCAGCGCTTCGCCCTACATTGAAAAACAGGTCGTTTCATTACACAAAGACACACCAAATCCCCTTAAAAAAGGGGGAAACAGGGGGTTGTCCTTCACCACAAAGACCAATAATAAAGACAACTGAAACCACAGATTGCACAGATTACAGATTAAAAATTCAGTTGACGAAACGAATAACGAACATTGAACAAACCTAGAAGTTGAGTAATATTAAAAAAGACGATAAAACCACAGATTTCACAAATTACACAGAATGTATAAACACAAAAAAGGAGTTCCCCCCCCACGAAAACACAAAATAAACCACAACTTCATTGAACAGTTGACGAACATTCAGTTGAGTAATATTAAAAAAGACGATAAAGAAGTTTTCACAATGTATAAATTTTAAAAAGAAGTTCTTCTTATGAAATTGCACGCAATCATTGAACAGGCACAGGGTATTATGTTGCCTGCGGTTGTCTTTCTCAAGGAAAACCTATGAAGAAGCCGTTGCCAACATAAAAGAAGCCATTGAAGGATGGCTTGAAACAATGGAATCGAAACATACCTTCACCCCTGAATGCCTTGTTGAAGTTACCGTATAATGGGAGAAAAGCTGTTCCTCTGTTCAGGTTCCGAGGCGGTCTGAAAGTTTCAAAAGGCCGAGTTGACCGTATTCCGTCAAAAAGGTTCTCATGTAATGTTAACAAAACCTGGCTATCAATGGACATTATCTATACCTCAACATAAAGAACTGGACCCGGTCTGCTGAGAAAATTGATACGTCAGGCAGACCTGACAATAAGTGCATTTAACGACCTGTAACCTCACACAAAGACACACCCCAATACCCTTTATTAACTATACATGTTCCACATTTTTTACTGAACAAACGAAGCAAGAAGTAATAAACTGGAGGGCATGAAACAAAACGAGGACAATTATACAGAAGGAAACAGAACAAAAAGGCAGGCTAGTAATACAGAGAAGCATAAACAGGTACCTGACTGCGTGCGGCGCACAGGCAGGATGGAAACAGAAGCACCAAGGATAGAGTGCAGTTTAGAGGAGCTAGGGGAAATAGAGCTTGTCAGGGTATATAATTCGAGAGAAGAGAACTACGCGGATTGGAAGACCGTGATAGAGCAGTATCATTATCTGGGACATGGCACATTATACGGGAAACAGATGGGGTATTTAATTAAAAGCGCGAGATTTGGGTGGATAGGTGCGCTATCGTTCAGTTCACCTGCGTGGCGTTTGAGGGCGCGGGAGGAATGGATAGGCTGGGATGAAGAAAACCGGTTAAAACATTTAAACCGGATTGTATGTAATAGTCGATTTTTGATAGTACCGCAGGTGAAAGTTAAGAATTTAGCATCCCATGTATTGTCGATGGGTATGAGGCAAATGAAAAAGGATTGGGGGGGAGCAAAATGGAGTTGAGCCGGTACTGGTGGAAACATTTGTAGAGAAGGGACGGTTTTTGGGTACCTGTTATCAGGCGGCGAATATTCAGCATGTAGGAACGACGCAGGGACGTGGGAGACAGGACAGAGGCAATGAGTATGGGCAACCGGTCAAAGACATCTATCTTTATCCGTTATGTTCGGATGTAAGGGAGCGGTTGTGTGAAGGGCAGGCAGAAGAAGTTAGAGAAGCGAAGTTGCCTTCAGACTGGGCGGAAGAAGAGTTTGGGAATGCTATTCTGGAAGACCAGAAGTTGACGGGCAGGCTGATAGTGATGTCCCGTGATTTTTATGCGAGACCGCAGGGGAATATTCCCCAGGCATGCCAAAGCAGGGCAAGGACAAAAGCAGAATTAGCAATTCGTTGTAGTTCAGTGGAACTGAAAACGCCCGCTGGGAAACGAGGAAAAGGAAATATAAAAGTTTGGGCAATACCGGCACAGGAAGAAAATGCGCCGGAATCAGTTACCCCCTTGAAATGGATGTTGTTAACAACGATTCCCGTGAATACATTTGAAGAATCTGTGGAGAAACTGGAATGGTATACCAAACGATGGGGTATAGAGATATACCATAAGACATTAAAGAGTGGCTGTCAAATAGAACAAAGGCAACTGGGAAATGCCAAACGCATAGAAGCGTGTCTGGCAATAGATATGGTAGTTGCATGGCGGATATATTATTTAACGAAACTTGGCAGGGAAGTTCCGGATGTTCCATGCACGGTATTTTTTGAAGAAGCGGAATGGAAGGCGTTGGTTGCGTATAAAACCAAAAGTCCGATTCCGCCGTCAAATCCGCCGAGTTTAAGGGAGGCGGTTCGAATGGTGGCGAGTTTAGGTGGTTTTTTGGGTCGCAAAGGGGATGGTGAACCTGGAACAAAAACGCTCTGGCTTGGAATACAAAGACTTGATGATATGACCGCTATGTGGAAAGTTTTTGTTACAGAATTTACCCCCCATTCATTGTCTCCACCTTGATTTGTCCAGTAAAAAATGTGGGTAAAGATAAGCTTAGAAAAGGGGGACTTAGGGGGTTGTTTCCCTTTGTTCGGGGGATTCGGTTGCAGTTTGCTGTGCCAGAAAATTTATAATAACTTCTTAAAAGAATATCTCATATAAACGCAAGCATAGCAACGTCACTTTAAATGAGGGAAAGATTGCTTCGCTGTCGCTCGCAATGACAAACAACACATTTTTTTATCGCCTCAGTGTTGCTTTCTAAAAATCGGGTAATATGCTACCACAAATAATACAATAGTCAAATATTATTTTAAAATTAAAGTGAACTACAGATTTCTCAGATTCAAAAACTTTACCACGAAGATATGATGATAAACCATTTTGACAGGATTACAGGATAGACAGGATAAATAACGAAATTCATAATCAAACAAAGGATATTGTCTTTGTCCTGTCTGATCGATATTTTTACAATATTTCCTGAAATTCCTGTTTTCCTTCGTTACATACATTTTCAGGTACATATGCCCAGAAAATGGGGAAAGATAAAGTATTATCACTTGACGATACTATCATTCTGTGATATTTTACAAAAATGATAGTATCTTTCGCCGACCCAGAAACTGAAAAGATTTTTCAGGGAACCATCTCACGAAAATTACCATTCGATATCCAAAAAACAGCGCGGCGTAAACTATTGTACCTTGATGAAGCCGACAGTTTAGGCGATTTATCAGCGCCACCTGGAAATAGGCTCGAAGCGCTCCATGGAGACCGTAAGGGACAACATAGCATTCGAATAAACGGTCGGTGGAGAATATGTTTTACGTGGGAGAGTGGCAAGGCGAATGATGTAAAAATTGTAGATTACCATACATGAAAGGATACCTATGAAACGACTACCACCCGTTCACCCTGGTGAAGTACTATTGGAAGACTTTATGAAACCTTTGGGATTAAGCGCATATCGTGTAGCAAAAGATATAGGCGTGCCGGCATTACGCATTAGCCAGATAGTACGCGGGAAGCGGTCAATTACCGCCGATACAGCAATGAGGTTGGCGCGTTACTTTGGCACAAGCGCTGCCGTATGGTTACGCTTACAAGCCCGATACGATCTGGAAGTAGCAGAAGCCAAAATGACAAAACGTATAAATCGTGAAGTCAAAGTCCTACAGTCGATAAAGCTACCATAAGGCTGGAAATCATCTTTTTTGAGTTGAACTTATATGAATTTAAAATACAATATAAGGCATCATCAATTTCCCATATTTTATTTATGAGGTTTTTCTGTCGGAGAGACAAGGCAGCGCCTTGCCTCTCCATGAATAATTTAAATGAAAAGGAGAATATACCACATGAGTCACAAGATTATTGGATTATGCGGCGCTCTGGCTCTGTCTGTAGCTACTATGTTTTGTACGTCTGTTCCTGTAATGGCTGATGAATGTTGTCCAAAAAATGAGTGTGATAAAAAACCTGAATGGAGTTGCTGTGAGAAGAAAGGGACATTGTACGTCGCACACTGGACGCATACCGCAGAAAATTGTCCGGGGAGAAGCGCTGATGGCGCAAAGATGCTCAACCAATTCTGGGAAGGAAGAAAAAAGGCTGAAGAGAAAGGGATAAAGATAATCGGGGCTTATGTGACGGTTACGGAACATGATTATTTTATCGTTTTTGAAGCAAACGACTACACAGCCGCCGTTGAATTCTTCCTGCCTCTCGTTCCCAGCCAGACAGGAAAAATTGTACCCGTGCTCAACATGGATGAATGGTTAAAAATAATGCCCAAATAGCGTTTAATTAGGCCTTCGGCAACTTCTATAACAGCGTAGTGGCAAGGCGCGCCATGCCACGCCTTCGGCAACTTCTATAACAGCGTAGTGGCAAGGCGCGCCTTGCCACTACATGTTCGTTTGAAATTCCTATACATTAGATTAGGTTTTGTTTTGCACGGCAAAACAAAATAACTTTTTATTGTAGCGCCGATCCCTTGTAGTCGGCGATAAACGGTTTAATCTGTTTAAACGGTTTAAACTGTACAAACGGTTATAGGGATAAACTCCCGCACTACGGGATCATTTTGAAATCCCTCGAAGTCGTCACTATAAACTCGATATGACAACAACATCTTTAAAAATTACCGACCGGATTGTTATAGAACGAGAGCACTTTCAAGGCATTTTTAATATGCTCGTCCAAAAGGGTTACCAAATTATCGGTCCTACTTTGGGAGAAGGCGCTCTTGTCTATGACAGGTTAAATACTCCTGACGACTTGCCCGTTGGATGGACAGATGTTCAGGATGGAGGCGCCTATCAACTCAAAAAGCGAGATGATAAGGCGCTCTTTGGTTATGTTGTCGGTCCACACTCATGGAAAAAATACTTATTCCCACCGGTATTGCGTTTATGGCAGGCTAAACGGGAAGGAAGTGGGTTTCAGATTACTTCAGAAAATGAAGCATCGCCTCAATTTGCCTTTATGGGCGTCCGCGCATGTGAACTCCACGCAATCTCCATTCAGGATAAAGTTTTTTTGAACGGAAAATTCGTTGACCCTCATTATCAATCAAGACGTAAAGGAATCTTTGTTCTGGCAGTTAACTGTGGAATGGCGGGTGGTACGTGCTTCTGTGCATCGATGAACACGGGACCAAAGGCAACCTCTGGTTTCGACCTTGCACTGACTGAGATTTTGGATGGTAGCAACCATTATTTTGTCGTTGAAGTAGGCACTGATGCTGGCGCTGAAGCGCTCCAAAATATTCCTCATCGACAAGCAAGTACGAATGAAACAAATGCAGAAGAAAATATTATTCAAAATACTTCAAACCAGATGGGTAGAAATATGGATACCGCCGATGTTAAGGAATTGCTGTATAAAAACTATGATCATCCCCGGTGGGACACTGTTGCGGAGCGATGCCTGACATGCGCTAATTGTACGATGGTGTGTCCCACGTGTTTTTGTTCAACCGTTGAAGATGTTACTGACCTGACAGGGGAACATGCCGAACGATGGAGGAAATGGGACTCATGTTTCACAAAGGATTTCTCATATATTCATGGTGGAAGTATCAGGTCTTCGCCAAAATCCCGCTATCGTCAATGGATGACCCATAAGCTTGCAACATGGATTGATCAGTTGGGTGTATCAGGTTGCGTTGGCTGCGGACGGTGTATTACCTGGTGCCCGGTGGGCATTGATATAACGGAAGAAGTCCGCGCCATTCGTAAATCAAAACAAGCATAATATTTCACCACCGTAAAGGAGAAAATAAATGCACATACTCGAATCCTATCTTGCAGAACATCCATTTCTCAAAGGACTCGAACCACACCATATTAAAACCATTGCTGATTGTGCATCAGATATACAATTTGATGCGGGTCAATCTATTCTGCATGAGGGTGACGAAGCAAACAACTTTTATGTCATTCGCCATGGTAAAATCGCAATTAAACTATTTTCAGCCGAACGTGGCTCACTCACCATTCAAACAATTGGAGCAGGTGAGGTGCTGGGGTGGTCATGGTTAATTCCCCCCTATCGGTGGCGTTTCGATGCGCAAGCAATTGAGATTACCCGCGCTGTCGCCCTTGATGCACGATGTTTACGAAACAAGTGCGAACAGGATCACGACCTGGGTTATGAATTACTCAAACGCTTTTCATCCATTGTCGCACACCGTCTTGAGGCAACATGTTTACAGCTCCTTGATTTTTATGGTGTGCGTGCGTAATGAATATTTATAATCATTTTGCAGAGACGCAGGATTTTGCATCTCTACGACAGTAATAACAAAAATGAACATTCAATATCCCATGCTGCCAAACCCTTTTTGTATCCAACGGATACAGAAGGAAACCCATGATACCTTTACTATGGAATTGATTCCAATTAACGGAAACACTATAATTCCATTTGCTCCAGGGCAGTTCAACATGCTCTATGTTTTTGGCGTTGGGGAAGTCCCCATTTCCATCTGTGGCGATCCATCAAAGCCGGATATATTAAAGCATACAACGCGTGCCGTGGGAACAGTGACAAAGGCCATCCAAAAACTCCGGCGTGGCGATATTATAGGAGTCCGAGGCCCATTTGGAAGTCACTGGCCATTGGAAGAGGCGCGGGGAAATGATATTGTCATAGTAACAGGTGGGATTGGATTGGCGCCCCTTCGCCCTGCATTGTATCAACTTATTTCACAGCGTGAGAAGTACGGAAAAATAGCGCTTCTCTATGGGGCGCGAACACCGGATGACCTGCTTTATACTCATGAGTTAGAACAATGGCAGAGACGTTTTGACATCGATGTCAAGATTACCGTTGATAGCGCTCAGGATAATTGGCGGGGAAATGTTGGTGTGGTTACCACGCTTATACCAAAGGCACAATTTGATCCCCAGCATACCGTGGCCATGATCTGCGGCCCTGAAGTAATGATGCGATTTACGATTATGGAATTACAAAAGCATGATGTTAAAAATGAAAACATATACATTTCCATGGAGCGTAATATGAAATGCGGCATAGGACTTTGTGGACATTGTCAGTGCGGCCATACCTTTGTTTGTAAGGATGGTCCGGTGTTTTGTTATGAATGTGTCAAAGAACTCATAGGAAAGCGGGAAATTTAAACGTCTTGACAGGAACCACAGATTTCACAGATAACACAGATTATTTACAAATTATCAATGTCTAAAACAAAAAAACCAAAACTTGCCGTATGGAAATTTGCGTCGTGCGATGGCTGTCAGTTGAGCCTCCTGGATTGCGAGGACGAATTGCTTGCCGTCGTGGACAAAGTTGATATTGCGTATTTCCTTGAAGCCTCTCGCGATGTAAAAAAAGGGCCATATAATATTTCCCTTGTTGAAGGGTCTATCACTACACCCCATGATGCGGAACGTATCCAGAAGATTCGTAAAATGTCGAAATTGCTCATTACCATAGGCGCATGTGCAACTGCCGGTGGTATACAGGCATTACGGAATTTCAGGGATGTGAAAGAATTTACCTCTTTCGTATATGCCAAACCCCAATTTATTTGCACCCTTGAAAAATCAACACCAATCTCCGCACATGTCAAGGTAGATTTCGAATTGCATGGATGCCCCATCAATAAACACCAACTCGTCGAAGTCCTCAGCGCCTTTTTATTTGGACGTAAACCCAATACCCCGCCACAGAGCGTTTGCATTGAGTGCAAACATCGTGGGACTGTCTGTGTGATGGTGGCGCGCAGGATACCATGTCTTGGTCCTGTAACCCATGCCGGATGCAACGCAATCTGTCCATCGTATGGCCGTGGTTGTTATAGCTGTTTTGGCCCTATGGAGTCGCCGAACACCGCATCATTAAGTGCGCAGTTCGGCCATCTTGGAATAAGTGAAGAAGGTCTTTTACGGGTATTTCGAACGTTCTATGCTAACACAGAGGTTTTCAGCAAAGAAAGTACAGCACATCAAAAGTAAGTCTTTGAGAAAATATTTTAAATTATAAATATTGAAATGAAGACCAAAACAATCAAGGTAGATTGTCTTGCCCGCGTTGAGGGTGAAGGCGCACTGTACATAAAGATCAAAGGCAAGAATGTCGTCGATGTAAAGCTCAAGATATTTGAACCGCCGCGGTTTTTTGAGGCTTTTTTACGGGGACGTTTGTTTAGTGAAGCGCCTGATATTACTGCCCGTATTTGCGGTATATGTCCTATTGCTTATCAGATGAGTTCCGTACATGCAATGGAAGATGCGTTTGGCATAAAGGTTGATGGTCAACTTCGCGCATTACGCAGGCTCATTTACTGCGGAGAGTGGATAGAAAGCCATGCGCTTCATATCTACATGCTCCATGCCCCTGATTTTATGGGGTATGCGGATGCCATCCAGATGGCAAAAGATTATCCCGATATCGTTAAGCGTGGGTTGCAATTAAAAAAGGTTGGCAATGAGATTGTTACACTCCTCGGTGGCAGGGAAATTCATCCTATTAACGTACGTGTTGGAGGATTTTATCGGGCGCCAACCAGACAGGAATTAAGCCCCCTTGCCGAAAAACTTACATGGGCGCGGGACGCCGCCCTTGAAACAGTCAGGTGGACAGCAAAACTTAATTTTCCTGATTTTGAACAGGATTATGAGTTTGTTGCGCTCAATCACCCGGACGAATATCCTTTCAATGAAGGGAATCTCGTCTCGAATAAAGGGCTGAATATTTCTCTGCGTGAATATGAAGACCATTTTACTGAAGAGCATGTACAATATTCAAATGCACTTCATTCTGTAATAAAAGGACGTGGGGCATATTTCGTTGGGCCTCTGGCACGATACAATTTAAATTTTGACAAACTACCTCCCATAGCGCAGGAAGCCGCACGGTCAGCCGGGCTTTCATCTCAATGTCATAATCCGTTTAAAAGTATTATTGTTCGCAGTATCGAAATCCTTTACGCATGTGATGAAGCGTTGCGTATTATTGAGCGCTATGAAAGACCGGAGAACATTGCAATGGAAGTTCCACCACGCGCTGCCACAGGGTATGGTTGTACAGAAGCGCCACGCGGTATTCTCTACCATCGTTACCGGATGGACGATAAAGGTATCATCGTGGATGCAAAGATTGTTCCCCCCACATCGCAAAACCAGAAGACGATAGAAAATGACCTCCGGCAATTTACGCCAAAATTTGTTGACCTCCCGGCGGAAAAACTTACGTTACAGTGCGAGCAAGCGGTACGTAATTATGATCCGTGTATTTCGTGCGCTACGCATTTTTTGAAACTCCACATTGACCGGGAATAAATGGTTTGGAACTACAGATGGCGCAGATTCAGCAGATAAAAAATACAGGTAATAAAATACAAACCAAACAGTCAAAACAAGACAAACAGTCTATTTTCGTTATCGGTATCGGCAATGTCTATCGCAGTGATGATGGCGTCGGATTTGTTGTTGCTCAACATATAAAAGAACAAGCGCCCGATACCGTTACCGTCACAGAAGCAAATTACCCTCACTTATTGTATACCGTTAGTTCTTATTGACGCAGTTTATTCAGGCATGAAGCCGAGAGGTTTATCCTATCCACCGTTTTGAAGCACACGTTCAGCCAATTCCCATACAATTTTTCCATTATTCCACACATGTCTTTGAGTATTTGCAGAGGCTATTGAACTTGCAAGGATCTTTGGCAAATTACGCAAGTGTGTCTTTGTGTATCCTCTCTTATTGTGTATGGAATAGAAGGAGAATGTTTTGAGGCTGGTGAGGGGTTATCAGGTCGAGGTCAGTAATGCAGCCCAGGAAGTTGTTATACGTATACGCCAGGATATTTTTTGAATGAGGTTGTCAGCGACTATCGAAGGCGGTATGAAGGTGGGAGAGCAAAGCGTGAATAGTAACTCAGGAATGACACTGAAGAGACAACGATCAATAACACGCGGGACTTTAAGGTTTTTCTGCAGGCCTAACGATGATGAAGGCAAACCGGCGTCATGGCAGAAGATGCGTAAGGGGGTAAGCGCTTCATCGACGGTGTGAGGTGAGCCAGAAGTGCAATGAAAACATACGTGTATTTACAAGGTGGTCCGAGATACTCCGTGTTTATCCGTAATAGAGATATAATATGCACGAATTTTTCCTCGGACCAACCGCTTGTTACCCATCTGATTCATGAAGTTTCTTCTCTGGCGCTTGAACAAGGCGCAACCAGGGTGAGTGGTCTAACGGTCAGGCTCGGTTCGTTATCTCATATTTCCTCAGAACATTTTCGTGAACACTTTAACCATGCATCGCAAGGAACAATTGCAGAAGGGGCGCAATTAACTATAAATGTCCTGCGTGACGAAACAGAAGCTATGGCGCAAGAAGTTGTGCTCGAAAGTATAGAAGTGGAAGATAAGTAAAATATTACTCCAGGAATAAATACATCTTTGTATTTTTGTTCTGCAATTGATTGTATTATTTGCTAAACCTGCTTACCACCAGACATGAATTATTTCCCTCGTAGTCCAGGGTATTTATCATTGCATGTTGAATTTCTTTGTTCGTGGGTTTCTCAAGGATGACGTTCAGGTTGATTTCCGGATCTCTTTGCTTGTGATTGATAATGTGGGGTATTTGACCTGTATTCATGGACATGATGGTTGATATGAGTTGGGCGCTACCCGCCGCTCCGTATGATTCGCCGATATTTGATTTAATTGCTGAAATGGGGACATGACTATTCCCGCTAAATAAGGCTTGTATAGCTCCTGATTCAACAATGTCCTGTACCTTGCTTCCATTTGCGTTTGCGCTTATCAAATCAATGTTTTCTTTTTTTGTCCCTGCATCTTCAAGCGCATGTATCATGGCATTTGCAGACCGGCGGGTTCTTTCATCCCTGGAGTAATCCCGACCACCAACAAAGGTGCTTCCGAAACCTTTTATTTCCGCATAAATGTGAGCGCCCCGGTCTATGGCATGTTGAAGTTCCTCAAGGATAACTACGTAGCTACCCTCCGCCATGACAAATCCGTTTCTTTCCTTATCAAAGGGCAGACTCGCCTCCGCTTTACCATCCAGGCCGGAGAGAAGTCCCCGAATATAAAATATTAGATATAAATCGATGGAAATCTGCTCAACACCGCCGGCAACGATAACCTTTGCCAAACCCTGCCGGATCATATTAAAGGCATCGCCAACGGCGTTTGTACTCGAAGTAAAACCTGACGATACAGTACGGGCAAGTCCTTTTATCTTAAATATGACAGATACATAGTTAATAGAAGAATTCAGGGCAACGTCATAACTGAGCATGGGCGATAATTCTGATGGATTACCGCGGATAATTTCAAAGAAATAATCCGTTGTTTCTGAAAAATTACCCAGTGATGAGCCAATAACTATCCCCATCTTCTCCGACAAAGAACCATCTGTAGGAATCTTTGCGTCGTCAATGGCCATCTTCGCGGCAGAACCCAGGAATCTGGTTCCTTTGTTTAAATATTTTAAACCCTTCGCGCCAAGGTGTACTTCCGGCATTAAGTTCCTGACTTCTCCGCCCGACTTACATTTATAGGGAGAAAGATCGAGAGCGGTTATGGGTGATATGCCGGATTTCCCGCTTACAAGACCATTCCAGAAATCCACTTTTGTACAACCAAGGGGAGAAACAATACCAATTCCTGTGACAACAACTCGCTTTTTCATAGAAATTTAACCACAGATGAGTAATTTTAGTATCGTAAATTGAGTTTATTATAAGCCATGTTTACGTTTCGAGTTTGCTAAATATCGTTGTGGCGTTGTTGCCGCCAAAGGCAAAGGAATTATTGAGGACATGCTTTACCTTTGTTTCCCGCAACTTGTTTGGCACATAATCAAGATCGCATTCTGGGTCAGTTGTTTCGTAATTTATCGTCGGTGGTAATATCCCGTGTCTGAGCGTTAAACAACAAATGACCGATTCTACGGCGCTTGCTGCCCCCATGAGATGTCCTATCATCGATTTCGTTGAACTGCATGGAATCTTATAAGCACATTCACCAAAAACACGCTTTAT
>JAXMAC010000007.1:0-26741 GCA_046350595.1 Candidatus Brocadiaceae bacterium
GTAAATTCTTTCACGGCATCGTCAAACATGTTTTGCCTGAAGTAGATACTGCCCATGCCAAAGTGTGCCTCCGCATGGTCTGGATTGGTTTCAACAACCTTCTTGAGCATATCCAGGGATTGCTCAAGCTTTCCTAATTTGTAGAGGTTGTATGCATCCAGATAGTACTTATTTGCCTCGTCGTCTTTATCGGCAAAGAGTGTTTGTACATGTAGTGTGCTTACCAGTATGAAAATTGGAATGAATAGTATAAGATATTTTCGCATAAAAAATTAAATACGCTTCTTAAATAGAATGAAACATCTATGACCTCGCGGTCACAAGAGAGTATGAAAATGCATATACTTAAAATAGACCTTTGTCTGCTTTTTATAACAGCGTAGTGGCGGGGCGCGGCTGGCCCCTACAAGGTCGTGTTGATTTTGTTAAAGGATTAAGATTTAAAAAATAATAGTAAAAAAAAAAAAAAATTTTATAACAGATTAGTGGCAAAGCGCGCCTTGCCACTACATGGTCGTTTGAATTTCCTTAACGTCTAAATATTAACAATTTCAGAGAAACTATACAATAAATTTAATTGCATAGAAATTTTCATTTTATTTATGCGGGTTACCTGTTTGTAGGAGCGACTTCAGTCGCTTTCTTGTGACAATACACAGGTATGACGACTGAAGTCGTCACTACAAACTTTACTTGCTTCCCTGCAGCTTTTCGTATGAATCCAGGGCGCTTTTAGCCTCTTCTTCCATCCCTTTCTTTTTATAAATCAGGTACATTTCCTGATAGATATTGATGATGTCTGGCTTTAACTTCAATGCCGTCTTGAGTTCTGAGAGGGCGTCATCGAGGAGTTCCTTTTTATTGTAAATCATGCCAAGGGCAGCGTGTGCTTCAGCGCTATAGGGATTTTTCCTTATGGTATCTTTCAGGATGGTAATTGCATCGTCAAGTTTACCCTGTTGAACCAGTTCTCCCACCGTTTGAAAATAGGCCATGGAGCGATGGACACGTTTCACATAGAAGTAAAAACTACCCGATGCTAAAAATACTACAAAAGTGGCCCCGATAAGCAGCCACATGAGTTGTCGTTTCATGATTTTTCTTTCTCAATATAAGACTATTTTACCAATAAAAACTATGCCAGCCGTATCCCCAGTTCCTTCAACTGCTGAGGATCAACCTCAGATGGGGCGTTTGTCATAAGGCATGTGGCCTTCTGTGTCTTGGGGAATGCAATGACCTCACGGATATCGTCCAACTGTAATAACAGCGTTACCATACGGTCTACCCCTAAAGCAATACCGCCATGGGGCGGGGCGCCATATTTTAATGCGTCGAGTAAGAATCCGAATTTGAGATACGCGCTCTCATCATCTATACCCAGTAACCGGAACACCCTTTTCTGTATTTCTGGCGTATGGATACGGATGCTGCCTCCGCCAAGTTCCACGCCATTGAGCACCAGATCATACGCCCGCGCCTTTACCTCCAGGGGTTTTTCCTCCATGACAGGCAGGTCATCGGGATGCGGTGAGGTGAACGGATGGTGGAGCGCCTCGTAGCGTTTTAAGTCTTCATTGTAATCGAACAGGGGAAAATCAACTACCCATGAGAAATTGAATAGGGTGGTATCAATGATCTTGGTTTTGTGACCGAGATGCAGTCTGAGTTGTGCAAGCGATTGATTCACTACCTTGGTTTTGTCGGCGACAAAGAGCAGTAAATCGCCCTTTTTCGCGTGCATGTGCTGTTGTATCTTTTCCAGCACATCGGCGGCGAAGAATTTTGTTATAGACGAGGTTAAACCACTTTCCTCCACCTTAAACCAGGCAAGTCCCTTTGCCCCAAATTGGCCGACAAATGCAGTTAAATCGTCAATATCTTTTCTGGAATAATTCCCGCAGCCCACGGCGTTGATGCCGCGAACCTGTCCACCGGCATTGATGGTATCCAGAAATACCTTAAAATTTGATGCGCGGACAATATCAGATACATCTTTTATCTTCATGTCAAAACGAAGGTCAGGGGCGTCGCATCCATAGGAATCAATGGCTTCCTTGTAAGTAATCCGGGGAAATGGAATCGTGACTTTCTTTCCGATGACCTTCTCAAAAATGGTTGCCATGAGACCCTCGATGACCTGGATGATGTCATTTTCATCAACGAACGACATCTCCATATCCATTTGGGTAAATTCGGGCTGTCGTTGGGCGCGAAGGTCCTCGTCACGGAAACAACGTACAATCTGGAAATAACGATCGTATCCCGCCACCATAAGAATCTGTTTGAAAAGTTGTGGCGATTGAGGGAGCGCATAAAATTTTCCCAGGTTGATTCTGCTCGGCACCAGGTAATCTCTTGCCCCCTCCGGTGTACTCTTCGTTAACACGGGTGTTTCAACATCGACAAAATTCAGACGATCAAGGTACTCACGGACCGTCTGGCATATCTTGTGGCGAAAGGTCAGTCGCTTTTGCATTACCGGACGTCTTAAATCCAGATAGCGGTGTTTCAATCGTAATTCCAAAGCCACATTATTTTCATCGGCAATTTCGAATGGCGGGGTTTCTGACCGGTTCAAAATCTCAACGGTATCGGCATACACTTCTATTTCTCCCGTATCCAGATGGGGGTTTACCGTGCCGGGTGGCCGCGCGCATACCTTGCCCCGCAATGAAATCACAAATTCACTTCTCAATTGACGGGCGGTTTCGTAAAATGTGCCTCCCCTGTCAGGGTTGAAAACCACCTGGGTAAGGCCATACCGGTCCCGCAAATCTATAAATAGTAATCCGCCGTGGTCGCGTACGCTGTGCACCCAGCCCGAAAGATTTACGGTTGATGTGACATCTTTGACACGTAATTGACCGCAGGTATGCGTTCGTTTCAACATAGACATGTATTAACTATCTCCGATCATAGCTTGTTTTTTTTAGAATTTATCATTATTATTAATATGGCTAAGGTAACGAGGCCCGTTTCGTTTTGTGATGCAGACTTCGTTGCCCATTCACGTACTTCCCGCAAAACCAAAAATTACATCTTTACCGTAAATTGTAACAGTTTACGTGGTATGTATGACAACCCCTCCCCTAAAATCCCCTTTATTAAGGGGGACTTTAAAAATTCCCCCTTAGAAAAGGGGGCAAGGGGGTTGTATTCTGTATACATTTCAAACTGTCTGAACGGTTACCTTAAGTAAATTTATATGACTTTATTTTGATTCTGGCTATGCTACGCTCTCCATTACTTGCAAGCCGATTGTCTCTCCAGAAACCACCTGAGTACCTCGTTTTGTTTAAGAACAACTTCTTCGCTTGTTTCCATAGTCTTTATCTTGACGTCGCCGCGGGCTAATTCATCGGGGCCGAGCATAAGAACGTATTTTACCCCCAATTTGTTTGCGGTGCGCATCTGTGCCTTAGTGCTTCTTCCTTCATAATCAAAATCGGCAGAAATATTTGATTTTCTCAGGAGATTGAGGAGATAAAAACATTGTTTCCTGGTTTCTTCGCTAATAGAAACAATATACACAGCAGGAGCTGTGCCATATCCTTCCTGCGGCTCGCCGGTCCTGATCTTTTTTGCCATAGCATTTTCAAGGGCAAGGATTGTTGCCTCCATGCCAATGGCAAATCCTACCGAACCTATGGAAGGCCCTCCCATATCCGAAATAAGATTGTCATATCGTCCGCCGGCGCATATCGCGTCACGCGCCCCCAGCGATGAGTGCGTGATTTCATAAACGGTCTTTGTGTAATAGTCCAGTCCCCGTACAAGGTGGGCGTCAACGATGTAAGGAATGCCAATCTCCAGAAGTGCTTCTCTTACAGACTTTGCATGAGTTTGACATTCGTCGCACAAATAATCATTAATGGAAGGCATGTGATGGCTGACTGTTTTGCATTTTTCGTTTTTACAATCCAGGATGCGAAACACATTTCTATTCAGCCGCGATTGACAGAGTTCGCAGAGCGCCTTTTCATGTTCGGTCAGCTTTTCCTTGAGGATGTTCCTGAAAACCGGCCTGCACTTTTCACATCCGATGGAGTTAATCTTGACCTTGTATCCCTTCAGATCGATGCGGTCGAATATGCGGGTTGCCACGCTGATAGTTTCCACGTCAAGCAGGGGGTCGGTGGTGCCCACCGCTTCAACCCCCATCTGGTGAAATTGTCTGAGCCTGCCTGCCTGTGGCCGTTCCTTTCTGAACTGAGGACCGATGTAGAAAAATTTCTGGAATTTCTTTATCTTGTGTAATTCATACTCCAGGTATGCGCGCATAACAGGAGCCGTGCTTTCGGGACGCAGCGTTATGCTTGAGTCCTCGCTGTCGGCAAAGGTGTACATCTCTTTTTCGACGATGTCAGTCGCCTCGCCGATGCTCCTGATGAATAATCGGGTATCTTCAAAAACGGGTGTGCGTATTTCATAATACCCGCACATTTCAAATTCCTGCCGTCCCGCCTCTTCGAGTTTTTTCCATAATGCCCACTTCCCCGGCAACACATCTTCCGTGCCCCTGGGTGCCTTAAAGATACTTTCGGCCTTTCGTTCCGTATTTATACTCATCAAACCTTCCTGTGTGGTTATAAAAATCAAAATAAAAAATTTATTATATCAATCAAGCCTTAATATGCAAGGCTTTTTGGACGAGGGGTTATTGGGGCAAATCTTTCATAAAGCCCATAAGTTTCAAAAAATTATTTTTTGTTTGAGGTGAAATACTATAATGTTTACAATGTGTGCGAAATACATACATACATACATACACTCAAGTCACACACAGTCACACGCAGTTAACAATTATCAATGACAAAAAACATGACGATAAAGGCAAACCCCGAGTGAACGGGGGACGCAAAGTAAAGGGCCTTTGTAAACAGTTTAAGCGGTTTAAACTGCTTGAACGGTTTATATTAAAGACAGCCTTGCTTACTGCCGAAGATGTTTAGTAAAAATCTTTGCAGTAAGGTTTTTTATTTTAAGGATATTTTTCGAAAAATGTTTTACGTGGGGAAGGGGGTGGGCTTATAAAACAAATGGCCTTTAGCAAGTAACGGTTAACGTTGGGTTTCGCTCACGCCCTTAAGAGAAGACATGCACCCATGCCTAACTTTATGAGCAGGATAATCATTTACATCTGCGTTTTTTATAGGAAACAAAATCACTTTTTAGGTTTTTGAAGGAGGATGAGTTATGGAAAAGTTCTTAAGAAAGCTTGTCTTGCCCACCGCGGTTATCGCGGTGTTATTGGTTTGTCAGGTAGAAAGTTTTGCAGATGCCTGGTTTGGCCCCCCCCAAAGTCGAGGCATACATTGATAAAGCGGATAGGGTGCTGGATGACCCGCCGAGAAATAGTTTAGTCGAAGTATTACCGAATCCTTTACTAACAGACAAGCCTGATACGTATACTGTCACATTACGAGCAACTTCACTGGCTTCGAAGCAGAGTGGTGCATCTGCAGAAAAAAAGGAAAGTCAAAGCACTGCCGAAATTACTTTGCCCCTTCATGTATCTACAAATAGCAAATTCAACGTGACATTAAATATCTCCTGGTCTCAAATATTTTCAATAACAAACGGATCTGCGACATATACTGTGGGCTTAGGGGATCTTGATGTCGACTCTTTAAATAATCAGGTATCAGATCGTGGGTTTTATAAGGATACGACAAAGGTTAAGTCGTTTCTTAGCATATTTGATGATACTAAACCTCTCAATGTTTGGAAAAGTACAGAGAAATTTTCATCGGATGGGCCGACAGCATGGGCAACAAAAATGGGCGGGAATTTAATAACTACGTACGAGATTGTTTTTCCAAACTCACAAACTTCTAATCAAATCCCCAATAAATTAACTGTATATCTCCAGGCGAGAAGTATGTCGGAGACCGATACTGCCACCTATGAATTTTCGAACGTGAAATCCAACGTTTTGCTTACCTTGAAAGCGGAAATAAGAGAAAGCCCAGCTATAACTGCGATTAATCTGGTTTCCTTCAATGCTAATGCGGATAATAATGGGGGCGTTACCCTGGCGTGGGAGACGGCCACGGAGGTCGACAATGCCGGCTTCAACCTCTACCGCGCACGAGGGAAAAAGGGCAAATACAAGAAGATCAACGCTACGATTATTCCCGCACAGGGTAGCGTTTCTTCAGGGGCACAATACACCTTTGAAGACAAGACGCCAGCGGCGGGGGTATTCTTCTACAAGTTGGAGGACGTGGATACCAGCGGGGTAAGCACAATGCACGGCCCGGAAAAGGTAAAGGTAAGAAAATAAATTTTGTTGTTATGACAACATAACCTGGCGCAGCATAGCCGCAACCATTTCTCCTTTACGAAAGCGGGGAGATTGCTTCGGAAAAGACCCCTCGCAATGACACAAACTATGCGCTTTGTCATTACAAAGAGGAACCGGCCATTGCGACCTTATTCTGTCATTGCGAGCGAAGCAAAGCAATCTTTCTCTCATGAACAAACAGTACCTCTTGATAAGGGGGTGTAGGGAGTTGTAAAAAACTTACAAAAAAAAGAAGTTTTTACACAGTAAATCCACATGAGCTAAAGGCTCACAAGAGGGCACGAAAATATGCATTTTCGTGCCAATACCATAATGCCGGTGTAGAGACGTAAAATCTTGCGTCTCTACCAGAACTCTGACAGGGTTTGAAACCCTGTCAGAGTTAACCCGGTTTGAAATTCCAAAGCATTCAGATATCAAAACAATCGTAATAGTTTAGTTTTTTGAAAAACATCAATAGTTGAAAATGTCTTTGTGAGAGTACGTAGTGGCAACTACGTTGATTACTGGAATTTTTCAAAAAACTAAACTGTTACAAACAATCTGGTATAACTATTTTACTTCCGGTGAAATATTTCATTATGTCGGTCATTACCGGCATCATCTAAACAATTATAAAATTATGTTAAAACGATATTTACAAAAAAAACTACACCTACGAGAGAGGATATCCCCATTTTTGTTTATTACGATATTTCTGATCTTCGGAATCGTTCCCCAATCAGAGGCGACAGACCCGTCAACATGCGGAAGTAATGTAAAGATAGTGCATTCCGACGGGCGGCCTATCGAACTGGCATTAACGGTAGATGATTTTCATACCGAAACAATTGAACATGAGGGAGAAACCTACCAAAGACTCATTATTCCCGATATAGCGCAAAGCGATCGGACCGGAGAGCCACAGGTTCCAACATGCGGCACGCTCCTCGGCGTGCCAACTCATGGTGGTCTATCGTTACAAATTCTGAATGCCAGCTATGAAACATTGAATGGCTATCATCTTTACCCTGCATCGGAATATAAGATAATGGGGGATAACCTTGATAATCTCACAAACATCAATATGGAGCAACGTTTTACCATCAATCAAAAAATTTATACTAAAAATACTTTTTATCCTGGTAGAACGGCAGAAATTGACCACACGGGATTCATGCACAATCAGCCTGTAGTGCATGTACAATTCTATCCTGTACAATACAATCCTACTACCAGAGAACTGCGTCTTTACCGGCACATTCATGCCAAAATCACATGGGATGCTGCACTTGCAGAAAAAACCCAACCAACATTGAGAACAAACACAGAGTATGAAAATCTGCTGAAAAATACCCTCATGAACTACGATTTTTTAGGGCGACCCCCGGGTAGTAACCATACGAGGCCAGGCATCAATACAAACAATGAAAATATCAATGCAAGCGATCCGCCAATTACTCTTAAAATAGGTGTAACGGAAGACGGCATGTACAGACTTACCTATACCGATCTCTCGAACGCAGGCGTCGATATGGCATCCCTTGATCCCCGCAAGATTAAACTTGTCAATCAGGGCATAGAAGTTCCTCTTTATGTGAAAGGCGAGAATGATGGCGTATTCGACGCCTCAGATTACATCCTCTTTTATGGAACCGCAATAACCGATAGGTACACATCCAAAAATGTTTACTGGTTGACAATTGGTGAAACGAATGGGCGACGTATGGATACAAAAGATGGAACTCCTTCAGGGACTGCGACCGTTCCAGCTCAATTTCCGACCACGCTCCATGCTGAGGAAGATACATATTATTGGCAGAATTTGCCAAATGGTAAAGGGAAAGACCATTGGTATTGGGGTGATAAATTAACTGCGCCAGAGTCGAGAGATTATTCACTGATATTGAATAATATTTCAACCGAGACGGGGACGGCAAGCGTACACGTCCGTTTACAGGGACGTTCTATTTTGCCAAACTCCAGTCCCGACCATCACACCAGAATATATCTGAATAATATTATCATAGATGATAAGAAATGGGACAGCCAGATTGTGTATGACCATGAGGTAACGATACCCCATTCTTATCTCAATGAAGGGGCCAATATCATTCGTGCTGAAGTAGTAAATGATATAGGAGCTCCGATAGATCAGGTATTGGTAAACTGGATAGAAATTGACTATTTTGATACTTTTAAGGCCGAAAACGACAAACTTGTTTTCGGGGCGCCAACGGCTGGCGCCTTTCAATTTGATATCACGGGTTTTGGCAGTAATGATATAGATATCTTTGATATAACCGATCCGGCTAATGTGGTAAGGATAAACAATGCAATGGTTTTTTCCGGTAATAGCGCCTACACATTACGATTTGAAGATACGGCAAAACAAGGAACGCACTACCTGGCGCTAACATCATCTCAGCACAAAACACCTGCCACTATTGAAAAAGATCAACCATCTTTCTGGAAGTCTCCCAATAACCAGGCCGATTATATTATCATCACGTATGTTTTACTGGTTGGCGATGCTACTCAGGATTATAAAGATAATCTGAAAACGGGCATGATAAACTATGTGCCTGCGCAGCTCATTGAAAATACAATGACGGGAGAGACGCCGTCAGACAACTGGTACGTTCTTACAAGCGGTGACGATATCTTGCCTGATATGTTTATAGGCCGTCTGTGTGCACAAACCAAATCACAGGTGGATGATATTGTGGCCAAAATTATCTTTTATGATAAAAATCCACCTGATAAATCCTGGAATAAAGACATGTTACTGGTAGCCGATGACGACGAAGCGACCTTTGAAGAAACTTCAAATCTACTTGTCGGTATTTTACCGGGAAATTACACAGCCAATAAAGTATACATAAGCCAATACACATCATCGGCAGATATTACTACAGATATTATAAACTATATCAATACGGGAAATGTGCTGGCCAATTATGCAGGACATGGCTCCGTGACAACCTGGGGACAGGGGAAAGACGATAAAATTTTCTTTACCACTTCAAAAATCGCTTCGTTAAACAATCGGATTTAGCGGTTTTTAATGAACAAAAACTTACAAAAAAAAGTTTTTACAGGTTAATACAATAATTAAATCTTCAAAACAATCTTCCCGAAATTCTCCCTGTTCAGCATCCTCTGCTGGGCTAAGGCTGCGTCTTTTAAGGGAAATACGGTGTCAATAACCGGCTTTAACCTTCCAAGCTCCACGAGATTCAACACGTCAAAGAGTTCTTTCTTGCTGCCCATATAGCAGCCAAGGATGGCATGGTGTTTCATGAACAGGAGTCGTATGTCCACCGTTGTAGACGGCCCGCTCGTTACACCGCATACTACCATACGCCCGCCTTTCGCGAGACACTGCATATTCTTTTCCCAGGTATCAGGTCCGATGTGCTCGAAGATAAGGTCAACCCCTTTATTATTGGTAAGCTGTTTTACCCGGTCGGCAAAATTTTCCTTTGAATAGTCTATAACCTCGTCTGCCCCCAGTTGTTTTGCCTTTTCCAATTTTTCCTTACCACGGGCGGTCGTAATCACGCGGGCGCCGGCCAGGCGTGCTATCTGGATGGCGGCGCTGCCAATGCCGCTTCCCGCAGCGTGAACCAATACCTGTTCACCAGGTTTCAGTTGCCCCCTGGTAATGAGCATGTGCCACGCGGTTAAAAACACGAGAGGGATGGCAGCCCACTCTTCAAAGGATAATTTGTTGGATATGGGGATGATGTTATCCACATGTGCCTTTGCATACTCGGCATAGCCGCCTTGTGTCTGAAATCCCATAATCCTGAAACTGTTACACATGCTGTCATTACTTGTGATACAATACATACACTTCCTGCACCGCACACCGGGCGCAATGAGCACCGTATCGCCAGGCCTGAAGCTCTTCACCTCCATACCTACTTCGGCAATCTCGCCGGCGACATCGCTTCCGGAGATGTGTGGCATGGGAATCTCAATACCCGGTATGCCCTGCCGTACCCAGATATCGAGATGGTTAAGGGCGCATGCCTTAACCTTTACCAATACCTCGTAGGGAGAAATCTTTGGTTTCTCCATATCTGCATACTTTAATGTATCAACCCCGCCATTTTCATGAAATACAACTGCCTTCATAACGTTTCTCCTGTAAATATATCATCTGAAAATTAGGAAAAATTTATGGCTATTGTACTGAGTGAATATAAAAATACAAGAGAAATAGCGGTGCTAAGGAAATCTGGAATTTCACAGGACTCGAATTACATTTATTCGTAACTATTCAGCCAACAGAAGTTTGATTTCTGATGAATATATTCCGAGCCTCCTGCAAACCTTTAGAGCCTATGCAAAAAGCCCACTGCCATGTCATTGCGAAGGAGGAACGACTGAAGCAATCTCCTCTTTTCATAGATTTCCAGAGAAAGATTGCTTCGCTGTCGCTCGCAATGACAGTCGGGACCAGACTTTTTACACAAACTCTTTAGCCTTGAACGCCAGGCGTACTTCAGTTGGCTAAAGAGTTATTTTTTCACCTGATTATTTAAGCATTGAGGCCGTATGCTTTTTATTACGCCAGCCAAATTCGCCAATTACGATGAAGTTACGTTTTTCGGGGACAAATATTTCAGAAATGACCTGGTGCACGTCGTCAAGTTTAATATCGTGAATCTTTTGCGCCTGTATTTCAGGACGATCTGGTGTTTGTGGTGTAACCAGGAGTTCCTCGACGCCAAACCAGTTGGCCATTGCAAGGGGGCTGTCCATGATGAGTTGTGTCTGGCTGAATACCCGTTCTTCCGTCCTTTTGAGTTCCTGCTCGGTTATACCTTCCCGGTGAAGTTTGTGTATCTCGTTCATCACGGCCTGCGTGGTCTTTTCGAAATTTTCCTTTTTCGTTGATGTGAAAATATCAAGGGAACCCACATCGGAGAACATGGTAGGGTAACAGGCAATTTCGTAGACCAGTCCCAGTTTTTCCCGCACATTCAATAACAACCGGGAACTAATTCCTCCACCCAGGACGTCGGCAAGCAGGAGCATGATCAGGACATTTTTGTGTTTGTAGGGGTATGCCTTGTGGCACAATTTAAAACTGATGGTTTGTGACGGCGATTTCTTAAATAAACATCTCGGTTCTGTTTGTGCGGTTTTTAAGGGAGGCTTCTGCCCGGTGAATTTTCCCTGCATACCGCCGAATATCTCATTGACGTAGCGGGTAACGCTCTCCTTTTGAAAATTTCCACTGACGCAGAGCACCATGTTTTCTGGGACAAAGAATTTTTTATAATGGGCGATGACGTCTTCGGTGGTTATTGCTGCAATGGTTTTTTCATCGCCAAAAAGTGGCGCATCGGTAAAGCCATTTTTCCACATCAGACAAAATGATAAATCGTCTATGCAGACATAGTCTCCCTTTACATCCACAAATTGCTTCATCTCTTCCTGGATAATACGTCGTTCTGTCTCAATATCGTTTGTTTTAAAATTTCCGCCGAGAACGATATCGCCGAGTATGTGAAGTCCTTTTTTGATGTGTCTGTTGTGAACCTGGATAGTGGCGGCTGAATATTCAGGAGATGTGTAGGCGTCGCTGTCGCCGCCGATGTTATCAATTGCCTGGAGGAGTTCAAAGGAATTTTCAAAACGCCTCGTTCCCCGGAAGAGCATGTGTTCGAGGAAGTGCGATATGCCGAGTTTCTTTTCTGACTCGTATCGTGAACCAACCCCAATATAGGCGGACATCACCACGGAGTGGATATGGGGCATTTCGATATAAATAACACGTAATCCGTTCGGTAATATCTCTTTATTATAGGTATACATTCGTTTGATTAAGTTCGTAAAAAAATTCTCTTACTGCGGGGGTGTTTTATTTTGTTCCTATTCTAATTGGATTTACTAGGATTTCAAGGATTTACTGTCAAGGGGGTAAAGACAGAATGAGGAGGAGATAGACAAGAGAGAAAAAGAGAAGGCTATTTAGTTGGAAGCGTTTTAAAAGGTGGCAATTTTCTCATGTTTTTGTTTTAATATTACCCCAAGAAGGAAATGCGATTTACTATCATATTAACCTCAACCCTTTCCCGGTAACAGCCTATGAAACTGGACATTCATGAGCGCGATATTGGATCGAAACTCTGTCAGATGTGCGCGGCGTGCTGCCGAATCACGTTCAATCTCCAGGACACTACTTCACGCTACCGGCGATTCCTGAGGCAGATTGGATACAACCTGCTCCCACCCCCCGTACAGGAACAGACGGACTGCTGCGACAAGAAACACGATGCAAAGGTGGACATGGGTTATTGCATGCACTTAGAGATTGAGGAACGCCCCGATGGCAACGTCTACCGGTGCCGCATCTACGGCACGAGTGAGTATCCCGACCTCTGCGAGCAGTTCAATTGCGTGAGTTGGGCGAAAGCGAACGATACTTACTCGGAGCGGAACTCCCTTCTGGCGAGCGCACAGCAGGCACTGGACAAGCTTCAGTCCGGGCGTGCCTGAGCAGATGAAGGTTCGACAGACATATCCGTCAACGAATGGCTAACGAATAGAAAGTATGAGTTAAATAGCTTGTTGAATTTTATGAATAAAACTTACTAAAAAAGAATTTTTAAACGGTTCTTCGCCCATGGTACCGTTCATGGCTTGAGTATCCTTACCTTTCTCCCCTCAATCTTTAATCTCCCTTCAGCAAAGAGACGTATTGCATCGGGATATGCTATACATTCTTCTTTGAACACCCGTGCAGCGAGGGTTTCCGGTGTGTCATCTTCAAGAACGGGGACAGCCCTTTGAATGATAATTGGGCCGGTATCGTAGTGATTATCAGCAAAATGTACCGTACAGCCGGAGACCTTTGCGCCATAATCGAGAACTGCCTCATGTACCTTTTTTCCATAATAATTGTGTCCGCAAAAGGCGGGGATAAGCCCCGGATGGATGTTCATCGTCCTGCCCAGATATTTTTCGGGGATTCTATAGAGGTGGAGAAAGCCTGCAAGGGTGATCAGGTCGATAGGATATTTGTCGAGTTCTGTATTGATGGCGTTACTAAAGGAATCAACGTCTTTAAAGCCTGCGCGGGAAACGACCACTGTCGGGATGTTGTGTTTCCTTGCCCGTTCAATGCCTACAACACCTGATTTACTGCTGATGACAACCTGGATGGTGGCCGGTAATTTAGCAGATTGTATTTGATCAATAAAATTCTGGAGGGTGCTACCGCTCCCGGAAATCAACACTCCTAAATTTATTTTATTTATCATGGATGAAAAATATTGACAAAAAAATTATTGTTTGCTATTATTCACGTCTTCTTGGGTCTGAGAAGATATTTTCAAGGTTATATACAATATAAAAATAGATTAATCATGTCAAAGATAATTACTGAAAAGTCACAAAAGGCGTTTGCTGAGGCGCAGCATGTTATTCCGGGCGGCGTTAACAGTCCAGTCAGGGCCTTCGGCGGGGTAGGCGGCACACCCATCTTTATCAAGTCGGGGTCTGGTTGTTATTTAACGGATATTGATGGCAATAAATATGTGGATTATGTGGGCTCGTGGGGGCCTCTTATCCTGGGACACGCCGAACCGCGGGTGATAAAAAAGATAAACGAGGCCGTTGCCAACGGAACGAGCTATGGCGCTCCTACGGAGTTAGAGATAAAACTGGCACAGCTGGTTAAAGAGGCCATGCCATCCGTTGAGAAGGTAAGGATGGTCAATTCCGGCACAGAGGCCACGATGAGCGCTATCAGGGTGGCGCGGGGATATACAAAAAGGGATGCGGTCATTAAATTTGACGGCTGTTATCACGGGCATGTGGATAGCTTGCTCATCCAGGCAGGGTCAGGCGCTACGACGTTAGGAACGCCAACAAGTCCGGGTGTTCCCCAGGATTTTGTGAAGCATACCATATCTCTTCCTTATAATGATATTGACGCAGTAAACGAGGTGTGTTCAAGGCGAGGCAAGGAAATAGCCTGTATTATTGTTGAGGCGGTTGCGGGGAATATGGGCGTTGTAATTCCCAAAAAGGGCTATTTGGAAGGCCTGCGGGAAATAACTAAAAAGCATGGAATTATCCTGATATTTGATGAGGTAATGACGGGTTTCCGGGTGGCTTACGGCGGTGTCCAATCGTTGTATAATATCAAACCTGATTTAACCACGTTAGGAAAGATTATTGGCGGTGGTTTGCCGGTGGGCGCTTATGGCGGCAGGAAAGAGATTATGGATAGTATATCGCCTGTCGGCGCTGTGTATCAGGCGGGCACATTATCGGGTAACCCCGTGGCCATGACTGCCGGTATTGCCATGTTGGAGATACTCAAAGACGCCAAAATATACAAGGGCCTGGAAGAAAAATCGCAGAGATTGGCCTCAGGGATGGAGAAGGTATGTAAGGATGCAAAGATACCTGCTTATCACACACGTGTAGGTTCCATGTTGTGTACCTTCTTTACCGGTCAGCCGGTTACTGATTACTCTACGGCGAAGAAGTCCGACACAAATCGGTATGCAAAGTTTTTCCATGGAATGCTGGAGCGGGGATTCTACTTTGCTCCATCGCAGTTTGAGGCTGTTTTTGTTTCAACTGCGCATGGCGATAAAGAGATTGATGCGACCATTGAAGCATTTAAAGATGTAGCAAAAACATTTTAAATAGGTGGCGATTTGGTCTTTATCAGAAAAGATAAAGATAGTAAGACGTACAACCTGGCGGGGCTTGTTGGAAGTTTTGGCTTCACAACAGCGGGCGCCATAGCCGGCGGGTATTTTCTGGGTAGTTATTTAGATAAAAAACTCGGCACTGCCCCCTGGTTCATGATGTCGTTCATGCTATGGGGAATTATAGGAAGTTTTGTCGAGTTTTACAGACTTATAAAGAAGTTAACAAACGAAAATAAAAAAGATGATCAGTGATAAAAAATATCTTTCTATTCTCGACGATGGTTTCCCCGAAAGGGTTTTTAAGACGGCTCTTTACCTGTCGCTGATCATTGTCGCCTATTCATTGTCGTATATGTCTCTCCGGCTGACGATGAGTATAGGACTGGGTTGCTTCATGAGTATTGCCTTAAGCAAGGCGCTCTGGTGGTCGATCCGGCAATCGGTACAGAATAAGAGAATTGAAATTAAAAAGTTTTTTTTGAAAATCAGTTTCATAAAATATTTTATTGCCGGTTTGGTTTTGTTTTTAGTTTGCTTTTTCATGGAAGTTCATGCAGTTGCCCTTGCTATCGGTTTGAGTATCGTCATGGGAGTAATGGTTATGAAGGTGGGCGGTAAGTTGCTGGTGAACTATCTGAACCGGGCTGTTAAAACAACAAATTATAAACACATTGAGAGTAGTTGTGAAAAGAAAGGAGTGTGAATCGAGTGTCTAGCGCAGGCGGCGGAAGTAGCAGCTCAACAGAATTACCATCGTTTATGGATCTGGTGCCCATTCAAGAGCATAGTCACATTATGGGTTTGACGAAGCATGAATTGGTGCCGATCGTTATGTCAGCGGCGATCATCATTTTCCTGGCGTTTTTTTCTATACTTGCCACACGAAGGCTAAAAAAGGTGCCGGGAAGGCTTCAGGCTTTTTTAGAGATCGTTGTTGAAGGTCTTGAAAATTTTACCAAAACGCAGATGGGACGCGCCGCAGGGCCGTTCATACCTTTTATCGGGACGCTCTTCATTTATATATTCCTTATGAATATGATAGGGCAGGTTCCCCTGTTTCACTCACCGACGAATAATTTTAATACAACCATTGCCTTAACGCTTATCGTATTTTTTGTTACCCATTTTCAGGGTATCAAGAATAACGGGATTGTGGGGTATCTGAAGCACATGGCGGGTAAACCGATCTGGCTTGCGCCGTTGGTGTTTCCGTTGCACCTGATGCAGGAGCTTCTGTCGCGTCCGTTATCGCTCTCCATGCGTCTTTTCGGAAATATCATGGGCGAGGATACGATTATTGCGATATTTATTGGTCTTTCGCCGTTTGTGTTGGGGTATATCCCAATACCCATGCATTTACCCATGGTATTTCTTGCCTTGTTAGGTAGTACGATTCAGGCAATGATATTTTCTCTTTTGGCGAGTTTTTATATTGCGGGTGCGATTGGCATCCATGAGGAAGAGCATCATTAAACATTTTTAGAGAAGGAGGTAATGACGTGATTTATTTTGCATTATTGGCTATAGCAGTAAGTTTAATCGCAATTGCAGCATTCGGCTGCGGTCTGGGGCAGGGCATTGCAGTGTATGGTGCAGCCACCAGCATGGCCAGACAACCTGAGATGGCTGGAAAGATTCAGCTTGTTATGTTCGTTGGTCTCGCGTTTATCGAATCATTAACGATTTATTCATTGATGATGTCCTTTATTTTAATGGGTAAGTTGCCAAAGACTGAAGCAGTTCTCGAATTAATTCAGCACGCTGTAAAATAAGCGTAGGAGGAGACGAGCTTGGAAATGTTAAATACCCTGGGAATAAATTTTAAGTTAGTTATTGTCCAGGGCATCGGCTTTCTCATACTGCTCTTTGTCCTCAAGAAGTTCCTCTTTGGTAAGATTTCGGCCATGATCAAGGCCCGCGCCGATGAGGTGAAGAATACCTATGAAAAAACGGAAAAGGATAAGGCCGATGCTGAAAGGCTGAGAATAGAATACCAGAGAAAGCTTGCAGAGGCGGAAGCTGAGGCGGCAAGGAGAGTTCAGGAAGCTATTAATGAAGGCAATCGTATGAGCGAAGAACTGGTGAAGCGTGCCAAGGAAGAGGTGGATATGATCAGGGTTAAAGCCCAGGAAAGCATAGAGCAGGAACGCAAGAAGGCGCTGACCGAGATCAGAAATCAGGTTGTGACTCTTTCCATTCTGGCATCTTCAAGGATCATTCAGCAATCGATAAATCAAAAGACAGCCGAAAAGCTGGTCGATGATTTTATTGAAGAAATAGGGGAACTCAGTGTTAGATAATAGCGTTGCAATTACATTCATCAACGCCCTTCTGGATATTGCTTTAAAGAAGGGTCAGTTTGAGCAGGTTGAAAAAGATTTGGATGTTTTTTGTGGTATTATTACAAAACACGATAACCTGAAAAAAATACTTCTTCATCCATCGATTTCGCGGGATAACAAGAAGGATTTAATCAAGCGTGTGTTTGGCAAGTCTGTGTCGGGCCTTATGGTGAATTTCCTCAATTTATTAGTAGACCGGCGCAGGGAAGGAATTATGGAATTTATTCCTGAAGTGTATAAACCGGCAGTTGATGATAAACGGGGAGTCATCAAGGCGAAGATACAGATGGTTATTCCTTTAACGGGAGAGCGGTTGGATAATTTTAAGAAGAAGCTTAATAAACTCACGGGGAAGACCGTGAAAGTAGAGGTTATCCAGAACCCGGAAATCCTGGGCGGGATGATAATCGAAATCGGCAACATGATGATCGATGGGAGTGTTGCAAGCAGGTTGAAAAATCTCAAAACCAGACTGCTGTCGTTACGTACGGCGTAAGCGCCGTGTTTTTCAATAGGGAATCAACCACTGGACTAGATTCGAAGTCCGATGAAATGCGCACAGGTAACAGGATTTTTTTCTGTCAATGGGCGAGAGGTATAAATTAAATGTAGAGCGGGGGATTCCTTCGCTCTACATTAGTTTTTAGTTTGATAAAGAGAGGTTTTGATAACTAAAGTTCTTCTGTCGTTTTTTGTTGAGGGTGGTATTGTGTTGTGGAAATATCATTCTGAATGAAGCGAAGAATCTATTATTTAAATAGAGGAGTATGGGGATATGGCAATCGCATCCACAGATATTACTTCAATCATTAAAAAAGAGATTGAAGGATATGAAGAAAAACTTAAATTAGAAAACGTGGGACACGTTATGCAGGTCGGTGACGGTGTTGCGCGTATTTATGGTCTGGATAATTGTTTATCCAACGAATTGTTAGAATTTCCGGATAACGTGTACGGTATCGCTATGAACCTCGAAGAAGATAATGTTGGCGCTATGCTTTTAGGTTCCGATGAGAAGATTAAAGAAGGTGATATTGTAAAGACTACCGGAAAAATTGTGCAGGTGCCTGTAGGCAAGGCGCTCCTGGGACGCGTTGTAAATGCATTAGGTCAACCTATAGACGGAAAAGGCCCAATTGCTGCCGACCAGTACAGGTCAATCGAAGGTTCGTCTCCGAATGTAGTTGAAAGACAGCCGGTGAAAGAGCCTCTTCAGACAGGAATTAAGGCTATTGACGCCATGATTCCTATCGGACGGGGACAACGTGAACTTATTATTGGCGACCGTCAAACGGGAAAAACAGCGCTTCTGATTGATACTATCATAAACCAGCGTGACTCTGGCGTATATTGTATTTATGTAGCCATTGGACAGAAGATGTCCACGGTAGCCGGTGTTGTTAAGACACTGGAAGAAAACAAGGTAATGGATAATAGTATTGTCGTGGTGGCCTCTGCATCTGACCCGGCGCCCCTTCAGTATATTGCCCCTTACGCCGGTTGCGCTATGGGTGAGTACTTCAGGGATAACGGTATGCACGCGGTTATTATGTATGACGACTTATACAAACATGCCATTGCTTATCGTCAGATTTCCCTGTTGCTGAGACGTCCGCCCGGACGAGAAGCGTTCCCTGGCGACATATTCAACCTGCACTCCCGGTTGCTGGAGAGGGCAGCGAAATTGAGCAACGAACTCGGCGGAGGTTCCTTGACCGCGCTTCCAGTCGTTGAGACACAGGGCGGTGATTATTCAGCTTATATTCCGACCAACGTTATTTCCATTACGGACGGTCAGATTTACCTTGAAAGCGATTTGTTTAATGCCGGTGTTCGCCCTGCAATTTCCGTAGGGTTGTCGGTATCCAGGGTAGGTGGAAATGCACAGATACCCGCGATGAAGAAGGTTGCAGGCACATTGCGCTTGACCCTGGCGCAATACCGTGAATTGGCTTCATTTGCCCAGTTTGGCTCTGAGTTGGATAAGTTCACCCAGGCACAGCTGGCGAAGGGGAGCAGGCTTGTTGAGCTTTTGAAACAACCGCAGTACGCGCCGGTATCAGTAGAAGATCAGATTATGGCAATCTATGCCGGCATAAATGGGTACCTCGATGACGTCCCGGTTGATAAGGTCAAGGTGTTCGAGAAAGAATTCATGAAGTTTATGAAGGACAGGTATGCTGCAGTTGGTCTCGAGATTAAAGAGAAGAAGAAACTGGATCAGGAAATAACGACTAAGCTGGAAAATGCAATCAAAGAATTCAAACAAACATTTGCAAAAAAGGGCTAATGAATGCTGAGTACAAAAGAAATTAAACAGCGTATTCGCAGTATCTCGAGCATCAAGCAGATTACCCGTGCCATGGAAATGGTGGCGGCGAGCAGGCTGAAGAAGGTTGAGTCAAGGGTTGTTGCTTCGCGGACATATACCGAGAAGATGCATTCCGTTTTAAGCCATCTGGTCTCGTCCCTGGAAAATGCGCATCCGTGGTTTTCTGAGAAGGGGCTGGAAAATCCAACAATAAAAGTTATTTTGATCACAGCGGATAAGGGCCTGTGCGGCGCTTATAATAATAATATAATTCAAAAGGTTGTGCGGTTCATCAGGGAAAAGACTGACAAAAAGATTAAACTCATCCTCATTGGAAAGAAGGGATACCTGTATTTTTCAAAGAGCAAGTATGCCGACCTTATAGAAAAATACATTCCCGAAGGTACGGAAAAGCTCGGCTATAACCAGATACAGGAAATAGCATCCCGGTTGATAAAGGAGTATGAGGGTAATGAGTTTGGCGAGTTGCATATATTCTTCACCAGGTTTGTTTCTATGATGCAGTCGTCTCCAACGACCATGCGCTTTTTGCCGATAGAAAAAGGTGCATTTGCTTCTCAGGAGAAACCACAGGGAGAATACATTTTTGAACCATCCGCTGAACAGATTATCAATCACCTCTTTCCAAAATTTGTCGAGACAAGGCTTTATCAGTGTATTTTAGAGTCTCTGACGTCCGAATATGCTGCCCGGCGTGTCGCGATGATTGCGGCAACGGAAAATGCAGGCGAGATGATTGAAGAATTGACCCGTTCTTATAATAAGGCTCGGCAGGAATCAATCACCAAGGAACTGCTGGAAATAGTTTCTGGCGCTGATGCCCTGACACGTAAATAAAATAAAAAAATTTCAAAGAGAACACGGCTGAGTTTTTTGGTGAAAGAGTAATTTCACATTTTTATGAACAGGAGTTTTGTTCTTTACCTCCGTGTGCTCTAATGGTTGACTTTTAACCAAAATAAATAAGGGAGGAGTAAAAATTTGGCTAAAAAAGTTAAAGAAAGTAAAGAGAATAAAGGATCAATTGTGCAGGTAATTGGACCTGTGGTAGACGTGCGGTTTGCGCCAGGAAACTTACCGCCAATTAAGAATGCTGTTAGTATAAAAGACGCCGAAAGAAATATTTCCGTTATGTGTGAAATTGCGCAGCATCTGGGAAATGATACAGCGCGGTGCATTGCAATGTCCACAACTGATGGACTTATGAGGGGCATGGACGCCGCAGATTTGGGGTCTCCGATCAGCGTCCCGGTCGGTAAAGAAGTGCTGGGCAGGGTATTCAACCTGCTTGGCGAACCCATAGATAAACTGGGGGAAACGAAAGCAACACAGCAACGTCTTTCCATACACAGGGCGCCTCCTTCATTTGATGAAAGAGAGACAGTTACGACCGTGCTGGAGACTGGTTTGAAGGTTATCGACCTGCTTGCGCCATTTGCCCGTGGGGGAAAGATCGGTTTGTTTGGCGGCGCTGGCGTGGGGAAAACAGTTTTGATCATGGAGCTCATCAGAAGCATCGCAACAGAGCATGGCGGTTATTCCGCGTTTGCCGGAGTAGGTGAAAGAACCCGTGAAGGTAATGACCTCTGGCTCGAAATGAAAGAGTCCGGAGTTATTGATAAGACCGTGCTGGTTTTTGGACAGATGAATGAGCCTCCGGGCGCAAGACTTCGCGTTGCCCTGACAGGTCTTACCATGGCCGAATACTTCAGGGATGCTGAAGGCCAGGATGTGCTGTTGTTTATTGATAACATCTTCAGGTTTGTGCAGGCAGGTTCAGAGGTGTCGGCACTCCTTGGCCGTATGCCATCCGCTGTAGGTTATCAGCCAACGCTGGCTACAGAAATGGGTGACTTGCAGGAAAGGATTACCACGACAAAGAAGGGTTCGATTACGTCATTACAAGCCGTTTATGTGCCTGCCGATGATTTTACCGATCCCGCTCCGGTAACGACCTTCCCCCATCTTGATGCAACGATTGCGTTGTCCCGTCAGATTGCCGAGTTGGGCATTTATCCGGCCGTAGACCCATTGAGGTCGACATCGAGAATTCTCGATCCAAGGGTTGTTGGACAGGAACATTATGAGGTTGCCCGTGATGTGCAGAGGATATTACAGCGTTACAAGGAACTGCAGGACTTTATTGCAATTCTTGGTATGGAAGAACTTTCCGAAGAGGATAAGGTATTAGTAGGAAGGGCAAGGAGATTACAAAGGTTCTTATCACAACCGTTCTTTGTTGCCGAGCAGTTTACCGGCACGAAGGGAAAATATGTGCCGCTGAAAGAAACGATCAGGGGATTTAAAGAGGTCGTTGATGGTAAACATGACAATTTACCAGAACAGGCATTCTACATGGTTGGCGGTATTGAAGAAGTAGTCGAAAAAGCAAAACAGATGGGTGGATAATCATGGCAAAAACATTTAAATTCGAAATTATCACCCCTGAAAAGGTTGTATTTTGCGATGCTGCGCAAAGTGTCTCAGCCGAAGGAGCGGAAGGCGGTTTTGGCGTTCTTGCAGACCATGCGCCGCTTATCACGGAACTCAAGACGAGCATTATAACGGTGATTGACGCACACAACAAGACGGTGCGGTTTGCGCTCGACCGGGGATTTCTGGAAGTCATGGCGAACAATGTGGTTGTGCTGACTGATGCGTGCGTGGCGGAAGGCGATGTCAACGTTGAGAAAACCCGCGCGGACAAAGAGGCAGCAGAAAAGGTAATATCCGGCAGCGGAAGCGCTGAAGAGAAAGAAAAAGCAAATGCCTCTCTTATGAGAGCCAATACGTGGCTAAAGCTGATAAATAAATAGAAAAGTTCACGCAGAGGCGTAAAGAGCGCAGAGAAAAAAACGGAAAAGGCTAAAAAGTATCGCACCGTGAATGAGACACTCAGTAAATATATTCCCCTGATTCCCCCTATTATATAAGGGGAATCAGGGGTTTTTTTATTTATAAATGAATAAAATTTGTGAATATTGAAAAGATATTGTTATAATATATTAATTAGAGAAATTGCTGCAAAGGCCAAAGTTTTTTTCGTAGTTCCGGCTCGTACCCAAGCTCTGCTTGGGTACATCTTTGATTCGAAACTCTATTACGAGAAATTAAGGAAAACTCAAATTATCAAAGTTCGTTCAATCTTGCAGATTGAACCAGAAGTTTTGATCAGAACTATAAGTTGAAATAGGTAAATGGCCACTAAATATAACTATCAGGACTACCTCCAGCTTCCCGAAGGCAAGCGGTACGAAATTATCAGTGGAGACCTTTATACGGCGACTCCTCCCCATGAGATACATCAGCGTATTATCTCTAATATTTTATCTTATCTTTTAAGTTATGTAAAAAAAAACAAACTCGGTTTTATTTATAACGCCCCGCTTGACGTGTTATTTTCAGAAGTGGATATTGTCCAGCCTGATATTATTTTCATAGCCGATGAAAACAAGAAAATCATTGCGAAGGATAATATTAGAGGTACACCGGATTTAATTATTGAAATACTTTCTCCTGATACAGGTCATCGGGACCTGGGGATTAAGAAAAAATTGTATGAAAGAAATGGAGTGCGGGAATACTGGATTATTGATCCTAAAAATGAGACCGTCGATATTTTGACCTTGAAAGGTAATAAGTTTAGAGGCAATAAATTTCATGTAAAAGATGCAGGGAGGGAATCTTGTTTGTTATTATCGTCAAGTGCAGTTCAGGGTTTCCAAATCAATATTAAGGATATTTTTGCTTAGGAAATAATTATGACAATACTCATAACTGGTGGCGCTGGTTTTATTGGCAGTCATTTTGTTCATCGGGTGGTTAAACAAGGCAAGCGTGCTGTCGTGCTCGATAAACTAACCTATGCGGGTAATCTGGAAAATCTGAAAGATATTATAAACGACCCCGGCTTATCCAAGCTATTTAAGTTTTACAAAGGCGATATCTGCAATCACGAATTGGTGGAACATATACTCCAAGCCGAAGGGATTGACATTGTTGTGAACTTCGCCGCTGACACGCATGTGGACCGAAGCATCCTGAGCGCCGGCGCCTTTATTGATACCGACATGAAGGGGGTCTTTGTCCTTCTTGAGGCGTCGAGACGGTATCCGATAAAAAAATTTATTCAGATATCAACTGATGAGGTATATGGTACGGCGCACCAGGGTTCGTTCAGGGAGACGGACGCCCTGAACCCCAGTAATCCTTATTCTGCAAGCAAGGCGGGGGGTGATCGCCTTGCCTATTCATACTGGGTGACGTATAAACTGCCGGTCATCATAACCCGTGCATCAAATAACTATGGACCGAACCAATACCCGGAAAAGTTTATTCCTCTTTTTATTACGAATGCACTGGAAAATAAAAAGCTTCCCTTGTACGGTGATGGAAAGCAGATAAGGGACTGGATTTATGTTGATGAGCACTGTGCAGCCATTGATTTCCTCATGACGCAAGGAAAAGACGGTGAGGTATATAATATCGGTGGAGGGAATGAAAAGTATAATATTGATACCGCACACTTCATCCTGGACGAACTCAAAAAACCTTACTCGCTCATTGAACATGTAAAAGACAGGGAAGGACATGACCGTCGTTATGCCCTGGATTGTACAAAGTTGAAGTCCCTGGGCTGGAAACCGCACATACAATTTGAAAAGGGTCTGAAAGAAACAATACACTGGTATATAAAGAACGAGTCGTGGTGGAGACACATAAAAACAGGTGAATTTATGGAATATTACCAGAAGCAGTACAATCACCGTTTCGTCACTGTAAAATCATAACGCAGCGAAACCGCAACCAAATCCCCCTTAATAAAGGGGGTGTAGGGGGTTGTAAAAAAACTTTCAAAGACAGGAAAGGAGTAATGAAATGTTTTACAGATTAACACTCAAGGATATTGTCTTAATGAGCCATATTCGGGAAAAAACAGATAATGTAATATCAGCTATGCGTGATTTTAAGAACAGGCACAAATCATGTTTCATGAAATGTGCTGTTATCTACATGGCTGTAAAGATAGGTATTCTTCTTCTTGCATCGTTTACTGCAATGATCTATCTGATGAGCCATGTAACCCAATATCTTGCGGTAGAGATGTCACAAACAAAGGCGCTCCTCTTTGCGGTGCCGTTGACCATGGTTGTAGCGTTCAAATTGTATTTTATATTCAGGATGTTGCTGACATATGATAGGTCGAGGTTGATGATTCAAACGGTGGTCAATGCTATAGTACTGAAGGGAATGCGAGGCGTACGGCAAGTGGGAGAATCACTGCCGGGAGAATTGCCTTCATTATCATGGGAGAAAGCCAGGAAGCAGTAAATTTTCGTTAAGGTATTTCAATGTTACAGGGTGGCACGGAAAACCTGGTTTGTCCATGCTTAATTTGCTATATGAAGAAAGCCTTACTGTCAACGGTGTTTTAAAGTAAACATTTCGGCAGTAAGGTTTTTTTTGTTTAATTCAAAGAATAGGAGGACTGATATGCTGCACGTTGGATTAAGGGAAGCAAATATGCATTTTCCAAAATACCTGAAGCTTGTCAGAGAGGGGAAGGAGGTTGTTGTAACGGAGAGGGGAAGCCCAGTTGCCGTTATCAAGCCGCTCATGAAAGAGGGTATGCCGGACGATAAGATCAAAAGTTTGGAAGATCAGGGAATATTGCGAAGGGCTGTTAAAGGGAAGTTGCCGCTTGGCAGGACTATTACGATTGCCATATGATAGAGGAAGGGAAGAGAGGAAAGCCTGGATATATTATCCGAAACCATGATATTTGTTACCTCTGATAAGAATCAGGCTGAATTTACCAATGATAAAGGGTCGAAGACTGTTTGTGTTGGTTGAATTGTTGAAGACGGGGAGATACCAAATGATAGATGCTGACAAGATAAACATGCTCATTAAAGAAGGCGAAGGTCTTACCGTTGAATTCAAAGAGCATTTTACGCCTCGGATTGATGAAGATTTTGTCGCATTTGCAAACACCAAGGGCGGGGTTATTCTCCTGGGCGTTAGAGATGACCGGACTGTAAGCGGCGAGAAATTGACAAATGATCTTAAGGCACGCATCAATTCTGTTGCAAGAAACTGTAATCCACCGATTCAGGTAAAGATAAAACAATTGCAAAACATCATAGGTATAGAAGTGCCGCAGGGAGATGAGAAGCCTTATAATTGCAGTTCAGGGTATTTCAGAAGGCTTGACGGCACAACACAGAAGATGTCCAATCATGAATTGCGGATAATGTTTCAGGAGAACGAGGCAGCGCCATTTGAAGAAAAGGTCAACAAAGATGTTGTATGGGATGACATATCAAAGGAAAAGATACGGAATTTCCTGAAAGAAGCAAATATCAACATTAGAAAAATATCTCCACGGGATATTCTGACAAGTTTAAGCCTGTCGCGGGACAACAGGATTACCAATGCAGCCGTGCTTTTCTTCGCCCAAAATCCACGCAAGTTTATCCTTCAGTCACAGATGACGCTGATTGCCTTCAAGGGAACGGACCGTGTGCATATCTATGACAGGCAGGATGTGCAGGATGATCTTCTTACCCAGTTCAGTGCAGCGGTGCTTTTCCTTATGAAGCATTTGAACCGCCGCAGTGAAATAAAAGGCGTGAATCGCAAAGACATCTACGAGATACCGTTTGAGGCATTACGCGAGGCGATAGCCAACGCCATAATTCACCGTGATTACAGCATGCGCGGCACAAGCCTTATGGTTGAGGTATATGACGACAGGGTTGTGATAATAAACCCCGGCGTATTCCCATGGCATCAGAAAAAAGATTTCGGCAAGATTTCCGTAAGGAGAAACGAGCGCATCGCAGACATCTTTTTCCGAATGGACAAGGTGGAACGGGCAGGCACCGGAATAAGACGAATGAAAGAGGCGATGGCCGCAACAGGGCTGCCGTCGCCTCTTATCAGTCAAACCGGTTTTTATACAATTACCTTTAAACGGCCTGTGGAGACGGTGGCAGAAAAGGGAGTAGGAAAGGTGATAGAAAGTTGGGAGAAAAAGTTGGGTGGAAAATTGGGTGATAGGTTGGGTGAAAAAGGGGAGGAAGATACTA
>JAXMAC010000007.1:26841-61208 GCA_046350595.1 Candidatus Brocadiaceae bacterium
CCCAGAAAACTACCCAGAAAACTACCCAGAAAACTACCCAGAAAACTACCCAGAAAACTACCCAGAAGATTATAGAAGCTATCGCTAAGAAATCCGATATTACTCAAAAAGAACTGGCAGCGGTTATAGGTATAACTGAAGACGGCGTAAAATACCATATAACCAGACTTAGGAAAAAAGGCGTTCTCAAACGCATCGGTCCCGACAAAGGCGGGCATTGGGAGATAGTTAATAGACCGTAAAGAGACCGACTAAACGGTTATGTCAAGAATTAAACAAAGCCATAGATAAGGTCGGAGGAGTTTAATCCAGAATATGCAGATTATGATTTTCAAGATTTACCCGATGGAATTAAAACTCAAATTTTTAATTATACCTTCGAATGAAAGATGTTGAATTCATAAACAAAAATATTCAAATATAAAAGCAGATTTATTGAAATTTTCAGAATCTATTGATGTGGCTGTTAAAAAAACAACTAAAAGGAAAAAACTTCCTGAAGAAGTAGCAAATTATGAAAATGCTGTGACCAAATCTACTACAGATAAAGATAGAAGGGTTACAAGGCATAAAATAATTCTTAAAATTATTTCAAAAGCCGGAACCGCGCATATTGATTGAAGACCCTGAAAAGTTATACGGGAACAAGAACAGCGAAAACATACTCATCTATGGTGACAATCTCCTTGCCCTCAAGGCGCTAGAGCAGGATTTTGCCGGGCAGATAAAGTGCGTATGTATTGACCCGCCATATAACACCGACAATGCCTTTGAGCATTACGACGACGGACTGGAGCATTCAATATGGCTGAGCCTGATGAAGCCGAGAATTGAAACAATCCCTAAACTCCTGAGAGATGACGGGACATTGTGTATTTTTATAGATGATGATGAAAGCCATTGTCTGAAGGTGCTTTGTGGCGAAATTTCTGGAAGAAAGAATTTTGTGAACAATGTCATCTGGGAAAAGAAGTATTCTCCTCAAAATGATGCAAAATGGCCTTCTGACAGTCATGACCACACCTTGGTCTATGCCAAGATAACTATTATAATCCTGAATAATAATTTTACGAATGAGAAAAAAGAAAAATGGGTATTGGAATAAAGGTTGAGTTAAAAGTTGAAGATATTTCCTTATAAAACCATTCGGGTGCCGGACGACCTGATGAGCGTTACCACTTATAAACCCACCGATGAGGTTAACCCTGTAGAGGTGGGCATGAGTTGTGAGGAAGTACAGGCCATCTGGGCAGGGATAGAGGGCATCTACCGCAGTGGTGTTCATCCGGCTATCTCGTTTTGTCTGCGCCGTCAGGGTAAAATAGTGCTCAAGCGGGCGATTGGACATACCAGGGGGAATGGTCCTGATGATGACCTAAGCGCAAAAAAGGTGCTGGTTACGCCTGACACACCGATATGTCTTTTTTCCGCATCCAAGGCGGCCACCGCTATGATTATTCACTTATTGGATGAGCGTGGTCAGATTCATCTTATGGATCCCGTTTGCCACTACATTCCGGAGTTTGTAGCTGCCGGTAAGAAAAATATCACCATTCACCACATCCTTTCACATCGGGGCGGTATCCCTGTTCCTCCGCGGAATGTAGAACCCGAAATGATTTTCAATCATGATGCGATTATCCAGTTGTTATGCAAGGCAAAACCTGCATCGCCAGGTGGACGACGCACGGCCTATCACGCAATCACAGGGGGTTTCATCCTGGGAGAAATTGTGCGTCGTGTAACCGGCAAGGATATCAGGGAATTTCTGAGCGAGGCAATCCAGAACCCACTCGGCTTTCATTATTTCAATTACGGTGTTTCCAATGAAGAGGCCGGTCGTGTTGCTCTTAATTATTACACGGGTGTACCATTGTGTTTTCCGCTAACCATAATGACCAGACGTGCGCTCGGCGCGTCTTGGGAGGACGTGGTGCGCATATCCAATGATCCACGCTTCATGAAAGTAATAATCCCATCTGCCAACCTGTTTTCAACCGCCGATGAGATGTCGCGGTTTTTTCAGTTGTTGCTCAATAAAGGCGAACTGGATGGCGTGCGTATTTTCAATCCGCTCACCGTCCACCATGCTATTATGGAAACGGGAAAGCCCGAGATTGACCGTACCGTGTTAATTCCCATGCGCTATGGCGCTGGTATGATCCTGGGAAATAAGCCGATTGGTATGTACGGCCCCTTTACCCAACATGCGTTTGGCCACCTGGGTTTTAGTAATATACTCTGTTGGGCAGACCCGGAGCGGGATATTGTGGTATCCCTATTAACCACAGGTAAGGCTATGCTGGGGCCTCATCTTGTTCCCCTTGCCCGCCTGTTGATGCGTATCTCACGGTATTGCAGGAGAGTGGCAGTGCATTAACGGTATTCCCATTGACTTTAATTATAAAAACATTTAGCATACCCAAACTTCGTAAATTCTCAATTGTTTAAATTGCATAGGAATTTTCATTTTATTCATGCGGATTTGCGGTAGGGTGGATTAAGCGAGAGCGAATCCACCTTTCCTGGAAATATTATTGGTGGATTCGGCGTAAAAACCAACGCCTCAATCCACCCTTATATGTTAAGGTATAAAAATGAAAGCGCCAGATCAAAAATTGAATAAATTCGACTGGAGACTTCATCCGGAGGCTGAGGGTTTTTTAATACAGCATGTTAACGTATTTTTAAAGAATCACGATTTTACCCATACCTTAGCATCCAGGATAGAACAGGAAACCTCGACACGATTTTTTGATTGGATTGATCACGTTGTCTTTCCCTACAGTATTGTTGATGAAAAGACCTTGAAAGATATTGGTTTTCAGGAGATGATCAACGTTGAAATACCATCTGATATGCGTGCTTTTGTTTATCCTGGTACTATTTTCTTTCCTGTTTTGCTTGGCAAAAAACAATACACCGAGTTAGCTTTGAAGCCGGAAAGACTCGACCATTTTGTTCAGGCAATGGGCATGGGGAATACAATTGAGGGGGATATTTACGGAACATATAGAATGGCCATTATTTCACATCAGTCAGATTTCATTCTTTCTGCAGTCGAGAGGAGGGGATATGGTGGTTTCCTTGTGCCGAAAAAGGTAAATGATACGCAGGAATACCGGCAGACATTAGAAGCATTTTTCTGCCGGAGACGATGCTTTGAGAGCCTTGGTGAAGGTATGGATGCTACTCAAAAATTGATTAAAGATACGTGTCAAAAGCTGTCTCAGGCGCGGGTAGCGGACGCCTTTTTCAGGGCAGAACGGATGTACTGGGAGAGAAGGAACTGGATTGGCCGAATACAGAAGGCGCGTCAGGACAAATTTGGATTGGGGTGGGGAAATCATGACCACCACACCTTTCGTTCTTCACGGCGGAATTTTCCAAAACTTTTAAAAATACTCGATATGCTGGGATTTATACGCCGTGAACAATTTTTCGCAGGTGAGGAAGCTGGTTGGGGCGCGCAGGTACTGGAGCATCCCGATTGCAATTTTGTCGTGTTTGCCGATATCGATCTATCAAAAGAGGAGAAGTCAATGGATTTTTCCCACGATGACCTTAAGCGACTTGATCGGTTTGGAACAGTCGGGCTCTGGGTGGAATTACATGGTGAGAGTATCCTTCATGCGGGTCTCCATCACCTTGCAGTGAGATATGATTTTGGAAGATTGTGCAGTGACCTGAAACAGATGAATTTAACCGTAATGTCCCCATTTTCCTATTTTGAGTTTTTAAAACAGGCATTTTCGGAGGGTGAAGTGTGGAGTGTGGATAAAAGGCGTTTGGACAGACTTGTGGAGAAAGGGATAATTACAACCTTACAGTATGAAACATTCCTCAGGCACGGAGCGATAGGCAGCCACCTCGAAAATATCCAGCGAGATCAGGGATTCAAGGGGTTTAACCAAAAGTCTGTATCAGCAATTATTGCAGCAACAGATCCGAGGATATACAAACGGTAAAAGCCTTGTGGTTAATAGGCGCCGGAATTCTGAAATTTTCCTCTCTTTCCAGCCTTCTTTATAATCAGTGCAAAAAAATATTTAAGTAATTTTTATTATACTGGAACATTTTCCTGTCTTCTTTTGTTTTTTCAAACTCTGTACTGTTATTCTTAAAAGGAAAAAGCAATTTCTATCATCTTTATTATTAATTATTTCTATGAAAAGAGCATTCATGTATTTGAGTGTATGCGTTGCTTTATTCGTGACCGCATGCTCATCAGACAAAAAAATTAGTGATAATCGGGAAAAATACCTTGTTACAAATCCTACCGTTATGGATACGACATATACGAATGATTATGTTGCAGACTGTTACAAATCCTACCGTTATGGATACGACATATACGAATGATTATGTTGCAGACGTACATTCTTTGCAACACATAGAGCTAATAACCAGAGTTAAAGGATATATCGAGAAAATCCATGTTGACGAAGGTGAAATCGTAAAAGCCGGGCAAATTCTTTTTAGCATAAGCCGCCAGGAATATGAAGTTGATTTACAAAAAGCTAAAGCAATGCTGAAAAGCGCCATAGCAGATGCAAAAGCTGCCAGACTGGATTTGCAAAATGTAAAAATACTGGTAGAAAAAAGTATAGTCTCAAAAACGGAGCTTAACATGGCTCGGGCTAAACTAGATGCACTTCATGCAAAAGTTGATGAGGCGAAATCCTATGAAGCAAGCGCTGAATTAAATCTATCTTATACCGTAATAAAAGCGCCATTTGATGGCATAATTGACAGAATTCCTAATAAAGTCGGAAGTTTAGTTGATGAAGGAACTTTGTTAACTACCCTTTCTGATAACAAAAAGGTATTTGCTTACTTCAATGTGTCTGAAAAAGAGTATTTAGATTTTACAACGCTCATAGACTCAGAAAAGAAGAATGATGTGACGTTTGTTTTAGCCAACAATCAAATTCATAGGTATAAAGGATGTATTGAAACCGTTGCAGGAAAAATTGACAAAAACACAGGGAGTATCGCTTTCAGAGCATGTTTTCCTAACCCTAACCTTCTTTTAAAACAGGGTTCCAGTGGAAAAGTCAGGATAGCAAAAGAAGAAAAAAACGCTTTAATAATTCCGCAAAAAGCAACCTTTGAAATTCAGGACAAAATATATGTGTTTACAGTAGATTCCGACAACACAGTAAAAATGAGAAGCATTGTTCCAAAGCTTCGCATTCCTCATTTATATGTAATTGAATCCGGCTTATCTTCCGATGATAGGATTATTTATGAAGGCATTCAACAGGCGAAAGAAGGAGATAAGATAATTCCTGAAGTTATTTCTATGAAACAAATCCTGGCAGAACAGTCAAAAGCACAAACCGTGTTTATGGCTCAAAATTAAATAGAAAATAAATAATGAGTTCAAAATTTATCCATAGACCAATTTTATCCATAGTGCTGTCTTTAATCATCACCCTGTTAGGGGCATTGGCTTTAACCAAATTGCCAATGGAGCAATTCCCCAGTATAGCTCCACCAGTGGTAAATGTTACCATCGACGTGCTATCAATGGTGTTCCGGGAATGAAATATATGTCGTCTATTTCGGGAAATGATGGCATGGGTATAGTACAAGTTATTTTTGAAGTAGGCACTGACCCTGATATTGCCGCGGTAAATGTTCAAAACAGAGTGGGTACCGTAGTGGACGAACTTCCTGCAGAAGTAATAAAAAACGGAGTAAAAATTGCCAAGGAGAGAGAGCTATGCTGATGTATTTAGACATTTTCAGCACAGATACAGCTTTAGAAGAAAAATTCCTCTACAATTTTGCGGATATTAACATACTGCCAGAATTAAAAAGAATTGATGGGGTTAGTTATGTAGATATATTGGGAGCTAAGGAATACGCTATGCGTATCTGGTTAAAACCCGATAAAATGCTTACCTATAATATTTCTACAGGTGATGTACTGGATGCATTACGGGAACAAAATGTAGAAGCTGCGCCGGGTACCGTAGGGGAAAGTTCTGATATGTCAGCGCAAGCATTGCAATACGTAATAAAATACACGGGGAGGTATAACACCGAAGAACAGTATGAAAATATTCCTGTAAAATCGAACGCTGACGGCGGAATACTTCGCATAAGAGATATTGCTGATGTGGAATTTGTACAATTTATTTTGATGTAGAATCAAAACTGAATGGCAGACCTGCTGCTTCCATTATGCTGAAGCAGCTGCCAGGTTCTAATGCCAGTGAAGTAATCAGTAAGGTGAAAAAGCGAATAGCTGAGATTAAAGAATCAGCCTTCGTTGAGGGTATGGATTATGCGGTTAGTTATGATGTATCACGTTTTTTAGATGCTTCTGTTCATAAGGTGTTAAAAACTCTTATTGAGGCGTTTTTGCTGGTATCATTGGTGGTATTTATTTTTTTGCAAGATTGGCGTTCAACACTCATCCCTGCTTTGTCCGTACCTGTTTCATTGATTGGTACGCTCTTTTTCATGCAGTTATTAGGTTTCTCTTTAAACCTTATTACACTTTTTGCATTAGTTCTTGCCATAGGCATTGTAGTGGATAATGCTATAGTGGTGGTAGAAGCGGTGCATGCAAAAATGGAACACTCAAATATCGGGGCAAAGAAAGCTACCGAAAAAGCGATGAGAGAAATAAGTGGCGCTATCATTGCAATTACCCTGGTAATGTCTGCAGTTTTTATTCCAACTTCTTTTATGACAGGTCCTGTTGGCGTTTTTTATAAGCAATTTTCTATCACAATAGCCATAGCTATTGTTCTTTCGGGTATTGGCGCGTTAACGCTTACTCCGGCGCTTTGTGCTTTGTTTTTAAAAAATACCCACAGCAAGCACAAAAAGAAAAATTTTTTAAATCATTTTTTTAATGGCTTTAATAGTTGGTACGGAAATCTTTCGGCAAAGTATCAAAAGCTACTAGGCCTTATTATAAACCGCAAGGTCGTTACATTCTCAATATTACTGTTATTTTGCGCGGGAACAGGTATTTTTGGAAAAGTCCTGCCTTCAGGTTTTATTCCCAATGAGGACCAGGGGACATTTTATGCCAGTATCACTACTCCTCCCGGCTCAACGTTAGAAAGAACCAAAGAGGTAGTAAATGAAGTGCAAAAAGTATGTGAAGAGATTGAAACCATAGAGTCAGTTTCTTCCTTAGCGGGAACAAATATCTTGTCTGATGGAACAGGTGCTACTTACGGTACGTGCTTAATTAACTTAAAAGACTGGCACAACAGAAAGGAATCTGTTAACGATATCATTGAACTAGTTGCCGAAAAAACCAAACACATTAAAGATGCAGAAATTGAGTTCTTCCCTCCGCCAGCCGTGCCGGGCTATGGGAATGCCAGTGGTTTTGAATTAAGGTTGTTAGATAAAACCGGCAGGGGGGATTTTAAAAAAATGGAAACGGTTGTCAACCAGTTTATCAGAGATTTAAAAGAACGCCCTGAAATATCAAGGGCTTTCACTATTTTTGATGCAAGCTACCCGCAATACATGGTTCATATTGATAATGATAAAGCTGCTCAAAAAGGAGTAACGGTTAACAATGCAATGAGTACATTACAAACCTTATTAGGAAGTGAGTATGCCACAAATTTCATTCGCTTTGGTCAAATGTACAAAGTAATGGTGCAAGCATTACCTGAATACCGGGCTAAACCCGAAGATGTACTTAAGTTGTATGTAAAAAACAATGAAAATAAAATGGTGCCTTTATCTGCCTTTATGACTATGGAACGCATATATGGCATGGATCAGATTACCCGTTACAATATGTATCAGTCTGCAGAGCTGAACGGAGAAGCCGCCAGCGGTTACAGCAGCGGAAGCGCTATCGCAGCCATCCAGGAAGTAGCCAAAGAAAAATTACCGAAAGGTTACGACATAGATTGGGCAGGCATAACCCGTGATGAAATACTATCAGGCAATGAGGCAATATATATTTTTCTTATTTGTTTGGTATTTGTGTATTTGTTACTGTCTGCACAGTATGAAAGTTTCCTCATGCCCATGCCCGTTATTCTCTCTTTACCGACCGGAATATTCGGAGCATTTTTATTCTTGATGATAATGGGTTTGGAAAACAATGTTTATGCTCAGGTTGCCATGATTATGCTTATAGGTTTACTCGGTAAAAACGCCATCCTGATTGTTGAATTTGCCTCATTAAAACACAGGGAAGGGAGAACTCCTGTGCAAGCTGCCATAGAAGGAGCAATGGCGAGGTTGCGACCAATCCTCATGACCTCTTTTGCCTTTATTGCCGGATTGATTCCCTTGGTTTTTGCATCCGGCGCAGGCGCCGTTGGCAACAGGACCATTGGTGCAGCAGCAGCAGGAGGCATGCTGTTCGGAACAATATTCGGAGTAATTATTATTCCGGGGCTGTATGTTGTTTTTGCAACTCTTGCAGAAGTGTTTGCGAGGAAAGGAATCAAAGAAGAAATAGCATTTACAGAAACAATTTAAAACAATGAGGAAATCTAAAAATACATTAGCTTTTGGAACTGTGGCTGTATGCTTGTTTATGGCAAGTTGTCAGACTACAAAAAATATTGAAAGCAATACCATACAGCCAATACCTGAATCATTTGCAAATGCGAAAGATTCAACAAATTCAGCAACGATTGACTGGCGGCTGTTTTTCTCTGATACGACATTAGTTGGTTTGATTGATACAGCTTTAAAAAATAACCTGGATGTATTGATGGCCTTGCAAAAAATCGAAACTGCACGGGCAGATTTGAGATTGCGTAAAGGGGCTTTGTTACCAGAAATTTCCGGCGGCGGTTCTGTTGCACAAAGAAGATTCGGACGTTACACCATGGATGGGGCTGGAAACAGAGAAACTGAGATTACTCCCGGCCACAAGGTGCCTGATGATCTTCCCGATTATTATGTCGGTTTGCAAACAACATGGGAAATGGATATTTGGGGCAAACTCCGCAATAAGAAGAAAGCTGCTTTTGCTCGTTATCTTGGTAGCATCGAAGGGAAAAATATCGTACATACCAATTTAATTTCAGAAATAGCAATTACCTATTACGAATTATTAAGTTTAGATGCCGAATTAGAAATTATCAGAGAAACTATCAAGTTACAGGAAAATGCGCTTGCTATTGTTACCGTTCAAAAACAAACTGCCGCAGCCAATGAGTTAGCTGTACAGCAGTTTGAAGCACAATTGTTAAATTCAAGAGCTTTGGAAATCGAAGTCCTTCGAAGAATTACCGTGAGCGAAAACAAAATAAATTTTTTACTGGGTAGATTTCCACAATTTGTCACCCGTGAAAAATCAATTCTCTCAAAAGAAATTCCTGCTCATATAAAAGTGGGTATTCCATCTGATTTGTTAAGAAACAGACCCGATATAAGGCAATCTGAGTTTGAACTAATGGCAACGAAAGCAGATGTAAAATCGGCAAAGAAGGCATTTTATCCTTCCTTAAACATTACGGGGGCAATGGGTTTTCAGGCTTTTAATACCTCGTTTTTATTTAGATCGCCTGAATCCCTTGCTTATACCGCAATGGGTAGTTTAACCGCCCCGCTCATTAACCGAAGTGCAATTAAAGCACAATTTAATACTGCACAGGCTAAACAGATAGAAGCATTGTATAATTATCAAAAAACAATTATCAATGGTTATATAGAAGTGTACAATGAGATGAATAACATTAAGAATTTGGAACGGGCATACCATTTTATAACTAAAAAAACCGCTGCTTTAACGCAATCAATAGAAATATCATCGGAACTTTACAAAACTGGCAGAGCAACTTACTTAGAGGTATTAATAGCACAACAAAATGCTCTCCAATCGAAATTAGAATTAGTAAATACCAAAAAACAACAATTTAATGCTAGTGTAAATATATATAAGGCACTTGGCGGTGGTTGGGGTTAGACAAAAGCGTAGATGGGTAGACGAGTTGTAACCATTAGTAATTATGAGAGTTGTCAAATTGTTTGAGGTTTTTCGTACTACGGCTAAACGCGATGATGTAGAGTCAGTAATCGTTATACTTGCAGATAAAACCTATACAATAAAAAATTTATTTTATAGCGCTGCATTTTGATAGGTGACAATAAGTTGCAATAAATTTAAAATTTGTTAGATATTTTTAGTTGATTTTAATTAATTTATTTAGTAAAGTTAAATTTTTAAGTCATTATTAAGAATTTATTAGGCATTACTTTTTATTTAATCTAGTAGGTAAGAGCTCATGCAACAAGACAGAGATTCCAGTATCTGTCAATTTTGTTGATATTTCTGACCTGGTAGTGGTCAAAACAAAAAGTATCTTTGAGTTTCTTGAAACAGTGTTCAATGCCCCATCGGGGCAGGTAGTTTATAATTACCGTTTTAGCGGAGGCGCAGATGGCAAATTGTTTTTTTTGTAAAATGGGAACAAAAGTGTTTAAGAAATTTGTTAATTAAAGAGATATTGGTGCTGAAGATACTCAAATCCTTTGCTCCTCTTGCTGGTTGACAGGCAAGTAATAGCAGGAGTAAGGGAATAAGTCAAGCACAAAAAAGTCGTAAAGCATTGAAAAGTAATAAGTTGGGTACGGCACAACGTATGATTTAAAAAAATTTTATCGCATAATTTTTAACAAAGTTAATGTAACAAAATAATGATGGTTAAACAATTCTCAAAATTAATTCTTTCGTTAATCTTTATAAGTAGCATTCTCTGCTCTTTCGGATTTGGGGAGTCTTTTACCTTTAATACTCAGTCAAATCATCAGCAAGTTGATACTTCGATTGATTCACATCGGGATAGCTTTTCCGGTGTTATTGTTGGTGATTACCGTGATTCTATGAACCTCCATTTTACATCTTTTCCTGGAGAAGAATGGGAGAGAGAAGAAGAAGTTGTTAAAAAGAAACAAGAGACTCTTCAGGTATATTATTCCAACGTGGAGCAATTAACACATCATGTAAATGCGCCGCCGTTCCGGTCAGTCTCCTTATCGACTTGCTACCTTTACCATCCTCCTCTTTACCTTCTTTTTGAAGTATTCCGCTGTTGATTCTTTCCGAATAAGTAGTCTTTGCTGCCTGACTGTTTAATTAATTTACGTTGCTGTTTAAAGTGCTTCATTACTATGCGGACGCATCGGTGATGTAAGCAGGTTTTCAGGTTGAGGCTTCTGTCTGCCCTTTTTGCTGACCAACTCAGCAGGAAATATACCCGTTTTAATTTTCTAACTGTATAATAATAAACATTTAAAATGTCCAAAGTATTAATGAAAAGAACGCTCATACTCGTAAGCCTGTTTGCTTTGTTATGCCATACAGGCTGTAAAACAGAACACGGAGAACACAAAAAAGAGGAAGTCAAATTTCAGGTTACCAGCCCGTTGAGAAAAGACACATCTATTACCAGGGAGTACGTTTGTCAAATCCATGCCATCCAACATATTGAAGTGAGAGCGCTCGAAAGAGGCTACTTAAAGAAGATTTTTGTGGATGAAGGGCAGTTGGTAAAGAAGGGGCAGCTTATGTTCCAGATCATGCCCGTCATATACCAGGCCGAATTGAAGAAAGCACAGGCCGAAGCAAAGGTGGCAGAAATTGAATACTTAACTACAAAGTCGCTTGCGGACAGCAATGTTGTATCTCCTAATGAATTGGCGATGGTTAAGGCCAGATTCGATAAAGCAAAGGCCGAACAGGACTTGGCTCAGGCACACTTAAAGTTTACGGCGATCAGGGCACCCTTTGATGGTTTGATAGATCACTTCCATGTAAGGCTTGGAAGCCTTTTGGATGAAGGCGAACTGCTTACCAACTTATCGGACAACAGTGAAATGTGGGTGTATTTCAATGTGCCGGAAGCGGAATATTTAGATTACAAAACAAGGATAAAAAACGACAGCCCGATACAAGTAAAGTTACGAATGGCAAATAATCAGATTTTTGAATACCCCGGAGCAGTTACCACCATTGAAGCCGATTTTAACAACGAAACAGGCAATATTGCTTTCAGGGCAACATTCCCCAACCCGGAAGGACTGTTGAGGCATGGAGAAACAGGTAATATCCTAATGACCGAACTGCTCAAAAATGCACTGCTAATCCCGCAGAAAGCCACCTTTGAGATCATGGACAAGAAATACGTTTTTGTGATAGATGAAAAAAATGTCGTAAGAACAAGGCAAATTATCATAGGAGAGGAAATGCCACACCTATTTGTGGTAAAAGAAGGTTTGACGGAAAACGATAAGATACTTTTAGAAGGCTTGCGTAAAGTAAGAGATAAGGATGAAATAACCTATGAATTTCTGGATCCCGATTCGGTAATGGCACATCTGGAATTATATGCAGAATAATGTAAGTATTAAGAAAGGTAAAAAAGACAAGAAATATGTTCAGTAAAATTCTTCATAGGCCCATCCTCTCAGTTGTCATATCGCTCATCATTGTTTTCATGGGTGGATTGGCCATAACACAACTGCCGATATCGCAGTTTCCGGAAATTGCTCCCACAACGGTAAACATTTTTATTGCTTATCCCGGCTCCAGTGCCGATACGTTGATTCAGTCCACCATTATTCAATTGGAAACAGCTATCAATGGTGTTCAGGATATGAGGTACATAATATCTGACGCTACCAGCGCCGGAGAGGGCACCATCCGGATAATATTTGAACCCGGCACCGATCCTAATCAAGCGGTTATAAGAGTGAAAACAAGGGTGGATCAGGTGATGCCCAATCTTCCCCTGCTGGTTCAAATGGAAGGAGTTATCATCACGCCGATACAACCCAGTATGTTGATGTATGTGAACCTATACAGTGAAGATAAAAATACCGATGAAAAGTTCCTTTACAATTACGCCTATACCAAAATGATACCGGAAATACAACGAATTAACGGTATAGCGATGGCGCAAATACTGGGGAGCCGGAAATATGCCATGCGTATCTGGTTGAAACCCGATCGGATGCGGGCATATAACATCTCGGCAGAAGAAGTGATGGAGGCAATGGCGGAGCAAAGCATCATAGGCAGGCCGGGAAGATTAGGGCAAAGTTCAGGAATACATGCACAATCGTTGGAATATGTGCTGACATACCAGGAAAGGTATAATAAGCCGGAACAATATGAGAATATTATCATTCGTGCCAATGAAAAAGGCGAAATACTCTACCTGAAAGATATAGCCAATGTAGAGCTGGGAAGCGAATTTTTTGACATCTATTCCAACATTGACGGTCATCCTGCGGCATCCATTGTTTTAAAACAAACAGTCGGCAGTAATGCCAATGATGTAATTAAGCAGGTAAAGGCCAAACTGAAAGAATTAAAAGCGGTGTTCCCACCGGGAATGGATTATAAGATCAGTTATGATGTATCGCAATTTTTGGGCGCCTCTATTGAACAAGTGATGCATACTTTACGGGACGCATTTATATTGGTAGCTTTAGTCGTATTTATCTTTCTTGGCGATTGGCGCTCCACGTTGATTCCAACACTGGCCGTTCCGGTATCCCTGATCGGCGCCTTCTTTTTCATGCAGATGTTCGGACTTTCCATCAACCTGGTCACCTTATTCGCCCTTGTGCTGGCCATTGGTATTGTAGTGGACAATGCCATTGTGGTGGTAGAGGCCGTACATGCCAAAATGGAAGAAGAAAACCTGTCGCCATACAATGCCACCAAGCAAGTGATGAGTGAGATCAGTGGAGCCATTATTGCCATTACACTGGTGATGACAGCGGTATTTATCCCTGTTGCATTCATGTCGGGTCCGGTAGGTGTATTCTACCGGCAGTTCTCCATTACGATGGCCACTTCCATTGTTATTTCGGGTATTGTTGCACTTACGCTTACACCGGTGCTGTGTGCCATCATATTGAAGAATCCGCATGGTAAACCGAAAAGAAAATCACCGATCAAGTGGTTGCTCGGCTATTTTAACAGGTGGTTTGAAAAGCTAACAGGAAGATATGTAGGATTGCTAAAACTAATAGTAAACAGAAGATTGGTTACCTGCGTGATATTGCTGGCATTTGGTATAGGGATATTCATGGAGAATAAAGTTGTTCCGGCAGGATTTGTTCCCGGTGAAGACCAGGGGACAATCTATGCCATTATACAAACCCCTCCGGGCTCCACTCTGGAATTAACCAATCAGGTTGCCCAGACACTGCAAAAAATTTGTAAAGAAATTGATGGGGTTGAATCGGTTGTTTCATTGGCCGGTTATGAGATCATGACAGAAGGGCGAGGCTCTAACGCGGGGACTTGCCTGATCAACCTGAAGGGCTGGTCGGAGCGTAAACAATCGGTTCGTGAGATCATAGAGGAATTGGAAGAAAAAACGAAGGATATGGGAGCCATCATAGAGTTTTTTGAACCACCTCCTGTGCCGGGATTTGGTTCTTCCGGCGGTTTTTCCCTGCGCTTGCTCGATAAAACCAATTCTACGGATTACCATGAATTTGAAAAAATAAATAGTGAATTCATGGACGCCATGCGCAAGCGAAAAGAGCTGTCCGGCTTATTTACCTTTTATGCGGCCAATTATCCTCAATATGAGTTGGAGATAGACAACAAAGTTGCTATGCAAAAAGGAGTCTCTATCGGAAAAGCAATGGAAAACCTCAACATTTTGATAGGGAGTACCTATGAGCAAGGATTTATTCGTTTTGGCCGTTTTTTCAAAGTTTACACACAGGCAGTTCCGGAATGCCGGAGGTACCCATCGGATATTAAGGACCTGTATGTAAAAAGTGAACATGGTGATATGGTGCCTTATTCATCGTTCATGAAGATTAAAAAAACGCAAGGCCCCAATGAAATTACCCGATACAACTTATACAATTCGGCAGCCATCAGGGGATCGCCCGCATCAGGCTACACCACTGGCGATGCTATAAAAGCGATACGGGAGGTAGCTAAGGAAGCTTTGCCATCGGGGTATGACATCGCATGGGAAGGACTTTCGTTTGATGAAGCAGCACGGGGAAATGAAGCGGTTTATATCTTTATTATCGTACTCATTTTTATCTATTTGGTACTTGCTGCACAGTACGAGAGCTTCGTCTTGCCTTTAGCGGTAATCCTTTCCCTGCCGATCGGAGTATTTGGTTCGTTTGCACTGCTCAAGCTCATGGGATTGGCCAACGACGTTTATGCCCAGGTGGGAATGATCATGTTGGTCGGCTTGCTGGCTAAGAATGCTGTGCTGATCGTAGAATTTGCCGTTCAGAACCATCGGCAGGGAGCGACCATAGTCGATGCGGCCATAGATGGCGCCAGGGTGCGTTTTCGACCGATCCTGATGACTTCCTTTGCCTTTTGTGCAGGATTGATACCCTTGGTTATCGCCACCGGTCCTGGTGCCATAGGTAATCGTACCATAGGCTCGTCCTCTCTAGGGGGTATGCTTATTGGAACTGTTTTCGGGGTAATCGTTATTCCCGGATTGTACTACATATTCGGCAAACTCATAGAAGGCCGTCAACTCATAAGAGAAGAATCTGACGAACCCCTGTCCGAAGAATATGTACATACAAGAGAAAGTTAGAACATGATCTCAAAAAAATTGAGCTATATAGGGATAATCTGTATTTCGCTGATATTCGAAGGCTGTGCACCTGCGTTGTTACAGAAAACAGAAAATAACAACGTTCCGGAAAGTTATAATAATGTACAGGATACAACCAATACGTCACAGGTTAGTTGGATGAAATTTTTCAGCGATACCGATCTTAAAGCCCTGATTGATACCGCACTGCAAAACAACCAGGAACTGAATATCACTTTGCAGGAAATTGTCATTGCTGGAAATGAAGTACAGGCAAAAAAAGGAGAATATCTGCCTTTTGTAAATCTTAAGATGGGAGCCGGGGTTGAAAAACCGGGCGAGTTTACCAGCCAAGGGGCCGTTGAAAAAAACCTTGACGTTAAATCCGGTAAGGAGTTCCCTGAACCACTGCCGGATTATCTGATATCCGCCAATGTTTCATGGGAAGTGGATATATGGAAAAAGCTGCGGAATGCCAAAAAAGTAGCAGCATTGAGGTATCTGTCCACAATTGAAGGGAAAAATTTCATGGTAACTAAGCTGATTGCCGAAATAGCCAGTTCTTATTACGAACTGATGGCGCTCGATAACCTGCTGGCAGTAATAGAAAAGTACATTGAAATCCAAAAAAATGCCCTGGAAGTCGTAAAGCTACAGAAACAAGCAGCTAAAGCCACCGAACTGGCAGTGCGTAAGTTTGAAGCAGAGGTACTCAAAAACCAAAGTTATCAGTACAATATTAAACAAAAGATCACGGAAACGGAGAACAGGATCAACTTCCTGGTGGGTAGATTCCCTCAGCCTGTTCAGCGAAACTCTCAGGGTTATAATGATTTGGCGCCTGACACGATCTATGCCGGTATCCCATCACAATTATTGACCAACCGTCCTGACATTAAACGAGCCGAACTGGAGTTGGCAGCAGCAAAGCTGGATGTGAAGGTGGCGAGAGCCAGGTTTTACCCTTCTTTAAACCTTATTGCAGGAGTAGGTTATGAGGCATTTGATCCGAAGTTTTTATTAAATACGCCGGAATCTATGCTGTACAACCTGGCCGGAGAACTATCGGTCCCTCTGATTAACAGAAGAGCAATAAAGGCAGCCTACTACAATGCAAACGCAAAGCAGATACAAGCTGTTTACAATTACGAGCGTACCATTCTGAACGCTTACATTGAGGTTGTCAATAAACTATCAAAGATCAGTAACCTGGGAAAAAATTATGACCGGAAGGAAAAGCAGGTGGAGGCGCTTACCCAGTCGATTGCTCTTGCAGATAAACTGTACAAATCAGCCAGGGCCGATTATCTGGAAGTGTTAATGACCCAACGTGATGCGTTGGAAGCGAAAATGGAATTGATTGAAACGAAAGCACAGCAAATGTACGCAATGGTTAATATTTACCAGGCGTTGGGTGGGGGATGGAAATAAATTATGTGAAATCACTCTTGCCTTCAGCGGATAAAGGTTTATAACCCTGAGAAAGACGAAGTCCTGGTATTTCTTACCAAGTTCACGAAATTTCCGGCAGTGGTTCTGTTTCACAAAGAAAAAATCCGAGTTTATATCTGCTTTAGTTGCCATCAATTCAAACTCGGCGAAGAAAGCATGTTATCCTTCAGAAAGAGATGTTATCCTTCATTAAATATTGCGGGGCAATGGGTTTTCTGGCTTTTAATCCCTCCTTTTTATTTAGATCGCCTGAATCCCTTGCAAATACGGTAAATCTCAAATCATCAATTTAGTTCCTCCTCCATTCTCTAACTTTCCCATTATTTTCTATTGTTTGTGCAAATCCATGAAAAACCTTGGTTATCAAGCCATAAAAGCGTATTCCCTTGACATTTACTACTCAATTTTTTTATAATTCTCACATCTTTTTTATTAATAAATTCGGAGGATTTTCAGTAAATTTCCATGGAAAATGCACCTGTGGACTCTAATACCTGTATTGTTGGATTGCAGTGGGGCGATGAAGGCAAAGGTAAGATTATTGATATACTTACCGAGCAGTTTGATATAATTGTTCGCTATCAGGGTGGTAGTAATGCAGGCCATACCGTTGTTGTGAATAATGAAAAGTTTGTATTGCATTCCCCCCTGCCATTCCTTCCGGAATTCTCCAGAAAGAACAAACACTGTGTAATTGGAAATGGGGTAGTCCTTGATCCCCGCCAGTTATTGGAAGAAATCGCAGAACTCAGAAGTAAAAAATATTGAAGTTGGCAGCAACCTGCGCGTGAGCGAACTCGCACACCTCGTATTCCCTTACCATAAAAAGCTGGACGAACTTTCGGAAAGTGAAAAAAGGCTCTGATAAGATTGGCACTACCAAAAGGGAATCGGTCCCTGTTATGCCGATAAAATGGCCAGAAACGGAATTCGGGTGTCTGAACTTTTCCATCCGGAATATTTTAAAGAGAGGCTTAAGCAGGTTTTAGAGGAAAAAAACAAGGTATTTGTGCGTCTGTTTAATGCGGATGCGTTATCCTGGAAGGATATGTATGAAGAATATAGCGAATATGCAAAACAAATAAAGCCCTTTGTTTGTAATACAATTGCATTCATGGATGATGCCATAAAGGCAAAAAAAGAATACTCTTTGAAGGCGCCCAGGGTTCAATGCTCGATGTGGATTTTGGCACGTATCCTTATGTCGTCGTCTTCGTCTATTGCTGGCGGCGCGGCAACGGGTACCGCGTTGCTCCCCGGCATATTCACAGGACGCTTGGTGTGGTGAAATCGTATACAACAAGGGTTGGCAGTGGTCCCTTTCCTTCGGAACTACGGATGAACTGGGTGAATATCTCAGGAAAAAGGGCGGAGAATACGGCGCTACGACGGGGAGGCCGAGACGTTGCGGCTGGTTTGACGCCGTTGCGGTAAGACATGCAATTACCATAAGCGGCGTGGACGGCGCTATTCTGACGAAATTAGACGTGCTGGATGAACAAAAAATAATAAAGGTTTGTGGGTTATAAGATTGGCAATAAGATTACTGAACGGTTTCCTACCGATTTAGTGGCGTTATTTCGAATGTCAGCCGGTATATAAAGAATTACCTGGCTGGCAAAAAGACACGTTCCGGCTACGCGAGGTCAGGGATATCCCTGACGGCGAGAAATTATATTAAAACGCTTGAAGAAATCTTAGACGTCAGGATAGAAATGCTTTCTGCCGGTCCAGACCGGAATCAAGTTGTGAATCTGGTATGAACAAAAAGGAACATGTCCCCGCGCATATTGCTGTTATTATGGATGGAAACGGACGGTGGGCGAGACAACAGGGACTTGCAAGGATCCGGGGACATAAACAAGGCGTCGAGTCCGTCCGTGAAATAACCCGTGAATGTGCAAAGAAAAACATACAACAGCTGACCCTCTACGCATTTTCCCAGGAAAATTGGAAAAGACCGCAACGGGAAATTAATTTCTTTAATGAAACTCCTCAAAGAATTCCTTATCAGTGAACGAAAAGAGGTTGAGGAGAACAATATCCGCTTAACGGCGATTGGGCGCATACAAGGGCTTCCTGATGATATACAAAAAGAAATCGCTCTTTCCATAGAAAAAGCAGGAAGAATACGGGTATGATCCTTTGCCTCGCTCTCAATTACGGCGGGCGTGCAGAAATTGTGGATGTTATGCAAGCAATTGCACGGGATGTGAAAAATGGAAAAATGAATATTGAGGAGATTGATGAAGAAACGTTTAAGCATTATTTATATATGAAAAATATGCCAGACCCGGATCTGCTGATAAGGACTGGTGGTGATATGCGTGTGAGTAATTTTTCTTCTCTGGGAAATATCGTATGCAGAACTCTGGGTTACGCCGGTGTGTTGGCCTGAATTTCGGAAAGAACATCTTGAGGTAGCGTTGAATGACTATAGACGTCGGGAACGCCGTTTTGGAGGGTTAGGCTCATGAGCACACTTCAAACAAGAATTACGCTTGGCATAATCATGTTTGCCGTCTTCTTTGGCATCCTCTTTCTTGACATTATATTTACGAGCTGATACAGGGTTCATGTTCTTAGCCGTTATGGCTGGAGGTATCGGTCTCTATGAATTTTACCACATAGCCGGAAAGAATGGTTTTTCTCCGTTCCGAATATCAGGGATTGGAATTGGGGGATGGTTGTTTGTGTCTTATTGGTTATCCTTGCGGCAGGCATTCGGCTGGCGCTGATTGTCATTTTTTCAGACAGGAAATTATCATCATACTCGTCTTCTGGCTTTTGCTGATACAGACATTTATCCGGGGCACGAAGGATGCGATAAAAAATATCTCCGTAACGATCTTTGGGATTATCTATTTTTTTTCTTTTGAGTTACGCCATTTCTTTGCGTTGTCTCCCTCAGGGTATTTCAATCCTGATTATGGTTTTATTGGTATCGAAATTTGGCGATATTGGAGGTTACCTGTTAGGACGAAAATATGGAAGACACAAATTAGCAAAGGTGATCAGCCCCAACAAAACGATAGAAGGCGCTTTTTTTGCCATACTATTCAGCGTCCTAATTGCAGTAATTTTTAATCTCATTCCACCTGTCAGGGTAATGAGTTTGTGGTGGTCGGTTTTATTTGGTTTTGTTGTGGGTCTTTCCGCTTTGTTGGGCGATCTGGCGGAGTCGATGCTCAAGAGGGATGCAAATGTGAAAGACTCCGGCCAGTTAGTGCCTGCCTTTGGCGGGATTCTGGATGTTATTGATTGTTTACTGGTGAGTATGCCGGTGGCATATTATTTTTTGACATATTTTCAGTTAGTCAAGGTATGAATGAAAAGGTTAAAACAAGCGGACATGAGTTAGATAAAGAATATTATCAGGAATCAGCGCCGTATCAGAATACGGTTGTTCTTGAAAATGACTACGAGGCGTCAATTTTATACGGCAGTCACGACCGTCATCTTCGGCTTGTCCGTGATGCGTTTCAGGTTCAGATGGTAGCCCGCCGTGGTTTACTAAAACTTGAAGGTGAAAAAACACAGGTAGCCATAACCATAGAAGTATTAAATAAGTTATTGGAAATTGTTCGTACGACGGGACGATTAGACCTTGAGGACGTCGAGCAGGCTATTATTGATATAAAGTGTGAAGAACAGGGGGATGTCGATTATTCGATAAATGTTTTTCAAAAGAACGCCTTTATAAAACCAAAAACAGAAGGGCAGGTTAAATATATTGAGGCGATTAAAAAAAATGACTTGGTTTTCTGTATTGGTCCGGCGGGAACGGGGAAGACGTATCTGGCCGTTGCCATGGCTTTGTCTTTGTTGAAGATTGCACGGGTAAAGAGGATTATCCTTGCCCGTCCGGCAGTTGAAGCAGGAGAAAAACTTGGATATTTGCCCGGCGACATCAAGGCAAAGGTGAACCCTTATTTGCGTCCACTCTATGATGCTATGGCAGATATGATGGATGTTGGACACGTAAAGAAATATCTGGAGAGTGACATTATTGAAATATTGCCTCTTGCCTATATGCGGGGAAGGACGTTGAGCGATGCCTTTATCATCCTCGATGAGGCGCAAAATTGCACCGTAAAGCAAATGAAGACTTTCCTTACCAGACTTGGCATACGGTCAAAGGTGGTCGTGACAGGCGACATTACCCAGGTTGATCTACCATCGGGTGAGTTGTCTGGTTTGATCGATGCGCAGGAACGGTTGATGAATATTGCAAACATTGCGCTTGTTTATCTGACGAAAGCGGATATTATCCGCCATAAACTGGTTCAGGATATTGTTGATGCGTATGAGGTGTAAACTGGAAATCATTAATACGCAAAGACTCTGCGCTATCAACAAAAAAAAGATTAAAAATCTTGTACAAGGTGTTCTAAAAATTGAAGAGAAAGATGCCGAGCTCAATATTGTTTTTACCGATAACAAGAAGATAAAAGAAATTAATAAAACCTTTCTGCGCCATAATTACGCTACCGATGTAATCAGTTTTCCTTACCACGAATCTTCCATTTCAAACATTATTAATGGTGAAATTGTAGTTTCGGCTGAAAAGGCTATCGAAGTATCGCAGAAGCACGGATACGAAGCTGAAGGGGAAATTGCTCTTTATGTAATCCACGGACTTTTACATCTGCTTGGGTATGATGATAAACAAAAAAAAGAGGCAAAAAAGATGCACCAACGAGAACGGGAACTGCTCCTCCATTTCGGTTATAACGTCCCCATGCCCGTGTAAAATCTGATGGTTTGAGGAATCGTTATGGCTTTCACCCCTTCGGGGCTAAATTTGTGTTGTTCTTTACTCTGACAGTCCTTCGGGCTTGAAAAAGGTATAATTTAATATATAGGAATTTCAACGACTGGCGTAGTGGCAAGGCGCGCCTTGCCACTACGCTGTTATAGAAGTCGCCAAAGGCCTCATTTAATGTAACTATTCAGCGAAACTGACAAAAAAGAATGTTTTCTCTGAATAGTTAAGAGCCAATAGAGAAAACAGGCAGATGGAAAATTCGAAGGGATGACATGATTATAGAAAAAAACACATCACAATATTTAACCCCGTAGGGGTTAACAATAATTGCATAACGATATGCTATAATAATGACATCCCTTCGGGATTACCTAATCAATATTTTGTTCACTCGTAGTGATTGTGGGCAAAAATACGCTGAATAGTTACCATTTAATTACATCATAACTATGTCCATTCTCAAAACAGAGGCAATTTCACTGGGAAGGATAGACTATAGTGATTCCAGTCAGATAATTACTTTCTACACCCGCGACTACGGGAAGATACGCACCATTGCCAAGGGTTTTAAACGCACATCGGGTAAGAGCGGTTCGAAGGCAATTGATCTTTTAACATGGTATCATATTCTTTTTATAAAAAAAGAGCATACGCATCTTTATACCCTTACCGAGGCTACGGTGCATGATAATTATCCGATGTTAAGAAATAATCTTGATAAATTTTATAAGGCGTCATGTATGGCCGAACTTATTGATGAATTTACCGAGGAAAGCGACCCCAGCGAACAACTTTTTGACAATTTTATCAATGCCCTTACGGGGATATCGGTAAGTAATGATGCAATACTCTGGTTATTAACATTTGAAATAAAAATGCTCAACAATCTGGGTTATTTGCCAGAATGGGAATGTTGCGTAAATTGCAAAACGGGTATTCATAAAATATTACACGTATACTTTAGTGCGCGGGAAGGCGGGATATTGTGTGGGATGTGTCAGGGGAAATTGAGGAGCGGTATTATGATTCCCGCCGGCGCTGTGCTCATCGCAGGACGATTGTTAAACATTCAGGCGCAGAGACTTGACCGTGTTAAAATACAATTATCTATTTGTGTTGAAATAGAAAAGATGCTGAGATACTATATAAAATCACTCTTAAATAAGGAATTAAATTCATGGAAGTACCTTACGGTTTGATGACCTTTTTTCGTTGTTAAAGTATGTTAAAAATAAGACATTTAATTCCCCTTGTATGTATGCTATGCACGCTATCGTCGGTTTCTTACGGGAAGTGGGTGTGGAATAAGGAAACAGGCTGGATGGAACCGCCCGCGACAGCCGTTACATCCCTGGAACAACGGTACAAATATGCGCTTTCACTCCTGATAGAACAGAAGTATGTTAGTGCAGTCAAGGAATTTGAGGCGATTGTAAAAATCGACCCAAAATCTGAATATGCCGAGGCTTCTCAAATCAATATTGGATGGGCGTATTTTCTTAACGGTGATTACAAAAGGGCTTTGAAGGCGTATGAGAATGTACTCCAAAAATTTCCGGGAACAAAAAGAACACGAGAGATATTAGAAAGGGAGTATCAGGTTGGTATCGCACAGATGGATACGAATGAAGAAGCAGCCATAAAGGTCTTCGAGAAGATCATAGAAAAGCATCACCTGGGTCCCATTGCCCCGGAGGCTCAGGTGAAGATTGCAGATTGTTATTTTAAGCTTGAACAATATGAAGAAGCCCTTGATGCGTATGAAAAATTTTTGGAGAATTATCCCAAAAATGAATGGGTGCCCTATGTCCAATACCAAGTACCCCTTACAAAAGTTTACCACGAAAAGCAGCAGGAACGTAATTATGGTCTCCTGGTGAGCGCACGGGAGGGATTTGAAGAGTATCTGGCGTCAAACCCGCATGGAGTACATGCGGAGGATGCGCAGAGAATGGTCGCAGAGATAAGAATTATTGAGGCAGAACGGGAGTTTAATATTGGTGAATTTTACATCAGACGTAAAAAACCTCAATCTGCCGCTATGTATTTTGAATACGTTATCATTGAGTACCCTGGCACACTCTGGGCAGAAAGGGCTCAGGAAAGAATTGAATTTCTCAGGATGATTGAGGCTATAAAATAGGGTTAAAGAGTCTGTGCAAAAGCCTACTGTCGTGTCATTGCGAAGGAGGAACGACTGAAGTAATCTCCTCTTTTCATTCATAATTCGATATTCGATATTCATAAAACAACTTAATAGTATAGGAAGTTTCATTTTATTTATGCGGTTTTTCTGTTGGTAGTAGAGACAAGGCAGTGCCTTGTCTCTATATGAATAACTTGATAAATATACAAAAATATACAACTATGAAATGTAAATACGCTCTGTGCATAGGTTTTGTCATGTTAACCTTGTTTTGTGTTAGCCTGGCAAGTTGCGGTTATTCCTCAAAATCATTACTCCGTACAAATGTGAGAAGTATTTATATACCAATCTTCGAAAACGATACCTTCCGGCGGGGTTATGAGTTTGAGCTTACCAAAGCAATCCGAGACCAAATTTTACTCAGGACGCGTCTTAACATAGTAGATAAAGATGAGGCTGATTCGATTCTGTTTGGTAAGATTACCAGAGTTGATGAAAATGTATTGATCGAAGATACGAGGGATAATATTGTTGAAAGCCGAGTTTCAGTTGGGATAGACATTCGATGGGTTGACAAACGTACCGGAAGGGCTATTGTTGACCGGAAAAATATTATAGCTCCGGCGGAATTTATTGTTCGCAGGTTTGAGACATTGGATTCGGCCGGTGAAGAATCGTTTGTAAGAGTGGCGCAAAGTATTATTGCTGCAATGGAAGAGGATTGGTGATGCAGCCTTTTTTGTAGTTTAATATTATAATATCGCGTCAGGCAAACCAGGAATGATATTTTAAAATGGAGTTTACTGAAAACATTACGAGTGACTTTGAAAGAAATATCTTTAATATACCTTATCTACACGGTGTGTTACATCTGGGAAGTAAGACGTATGTCATGGGAATTTTGAATGTCACCCCGGATTCGTTTTATGATGGCGAGCGATATGCTGCGACAGAAAGCGCCCTTGACCGTGCGCAAAAAATGGTAGACGAAGGCGCAGATATCATCGACATTGGCGGTGAGTCTACAAGACCTGGCGCACATCCTGTATCAGGAGCGGAAGAAATAAAAAGGGTAATTCCCGTTATAAAAGAATTGTCGAAACATATCAAGCTGCCAATTTCCATTGATACATATAAGTCGAAAGTAGCGGAAAAGGCGATTGATGCTGGTGCGTCGATGGTAAACGATATAGGCGGACTGGGTACCGATAAAAATATGGCAAAGGTTGTTGCCCGCGCTCATGTGCCTGTTGTTATCATGCATAAAAAAGGCACACCAAAAACGATGCAAAAGCAACCGATGTACAAAAATGATATATTACCCGAAATAATGTCTTACTTAAAGAAATCAATTTCCATTGCAATAAACGCCGGTATTGATGAGAAAAAAATTATCGTGGATCCCGGTATTGGGTTTGGCAAGACCATGCAACATAATCTGCAAATCTTAAAGAGGCTAAGGGAATTTAAAAATATGGGATTCCCCATCCTGATTGGCACTTCACGGAAGGAATTTATCGGTAAAATTTTGGGACTCCCCGTTCAAGAACGTTTGTATGGAACCCTTGCAACCCTTGCTGTTGCTGTCATGAACGGCGCGCATATTGTGCGCGTCCACGATGTCCGTGAGGCTGTTCATATCGTAAAAGTGTGTGATGAAATTATCAAAAGCTGATGTTTGAACGATTAACGGAATTATTTAATAATGTGTCCATCTGGATGGTGGGAAGGTCTCTGGGTGAAATCTTCCTTATCTACATGGTGGTATATGTTGTCTTAAGGATAATGCAGGGTACCCGCGGGACAAGCATATTGCGCGGCCTTGCGTTTATTATTGTAATGATTTCCGTCGGCGTTTTATTTTTTGTGCGAAAATTACAGCTTTTTACTATTGACTGGTTAATAACAGAGTTTGTTCCTGTATTTATTATTCCCATTATCATTCTTTTTCAGCAGGAGTTTCGGCGTGCCTTGTTGAAGCTTGGTCAAAATCCCGTTTTCAAGGTGTTTGTTAAGCCTGAATATCATGTGACCAATGAGATTATTAAAGCTGTTGTAAACTTGTCAAAAAACAAGATTGGCGCATTGATTGCCATTGAACGAGAAGTTGGTCTGGACAGTTTCGTAGAAACAGGAACACGACTGGGTGCCGATGTATCAAGTGAGTTATTAGTCACCATATTCTGGCCTGGTTCTCCCCTCCATGATGGGGCAGTTATTATTCAGGAGCAGAAGGTAAGCGCTGCCGGTTGTTTTCTTCCTCTTACTGAAACCATGGAACTCTCAAAGAGCCTGGGCACACGACACAGGGCTGGTATCGGACTTACCGAAGAGACAGATGCTATCGTTATTATTGTGTCTGAAGAAACCGGCGCCATCTCCACCGGTTTCAAGGGAACATTGAACCAGGGGATCGATGAAAAGGAACTAAAGAGGATACTCGATGAATTATCGACAGAAAGATTCAGCACGGCAAGGAGTGTCCGGGAATGATAAGGGAGATTTTTACCGGTAACATCCCGACGAAACTCATGGCGCTGGTCATGGCGGTCTCTCTCTGGTTGTATGCGATCAACCGGCACACGCTGGATTTAACGGAAACGGTTAAGCTGGATATATCTGTTCCTGAAGGTATAACCGTCCTTGAACAAAGTACGGAGGAGATTACCGTGTGCTTGCGTGGCCCTCAAAATCTTATTGACAACGTTGAGGATATGATAAAAGAGAAGAAAATTCAGGCAAAGTACCTTGTCCAGGAACCTACCGAAGGAATAGAAGATCAGGTTCGACAAACTATACCTATAACGAGAGAATATATAAACATACCCAACGCGGTAAAATTGGTTTCTGTTTATCCAGATAAGGTGGATGTATTGCTTGGTAAGTTACAACATAAGAAGTTGAAGGTAAATTTAGTCAAGAAGGGCGAACCGGCGGTGGGATATAGTATTGCAAATGAGTTTATATTTCCTGGAGAAATAGAGGTTGTTGGGCCTCTCAATGCATTGAAAGAAGCGACGTTTATCAATACCGTTCCCATTGATATTGGCGGAGTTACTATGGAGCAGAACCGTACCTTTCCCTGGAGGATTGGAATTGATCAGAAGGTAATTATCAAACGGGGCGATAAAAATATACCAGTTCCTGTTACCTGTGATGAGGATGTGCGGGTATGGTTGCAAATCGTTGAACAGCAGGACACAAAATATTTCGAAAAAATAAAGATCAGGGTGATGATGCCTGCCGAATATCCTTACGAGATTAAATTGCAGGATGAATTTGTCAATGTAAGGGTAAAAGGCCCCAAACTCGTGTTGGATAAACTCAATCCTGAAGATATGGTATTATATATTGATGTTGCTTCGTTAAGACCGCCGGGACCTTACAAACAGTCTATAAAATATTGTTTACCAAAAAATATTGAACTCGTCGATAAATTACCTGAGGTGCATGTTGATATTCGTGAACTTATACGTACAATAGGAACCAAACAGCCATGATTAAATTAGGCGTAAACATAGATCACATTGCAACGATACGTCAGGCAAGGCGCACATTCGAGCCTGATCCTGTAACAGCGGCAACGCTGGCAGTTCTTGGTGGCGCAGATATTATAACGGCACATTTACGGGAAGACAGAAGACACATCCAGGATCGTGATGTTAAACTACTCAGGGATGTGGTATTTACAAAATTGAACCTGGAGATGTCCTCTGCCCCTGAGATAGTTAACATTGCCCTTGAAATAAAACCTGAACAGATCACCCTGGTGCCAGAAAAACGGCAGGAAGTTACAACAGAAGGGGGACTAAATGTTGTGTCTCAGAAAAAAATGCTTGCTGATGTCATCAAGAAATTTAAAGACGCGGGTATACTCGTAAGTCTCTTTATTGATCCGGAAGAGGATCAGATATCAGCAACAAAGGACATCGGTGCGCAGTATATTGAACTTCATACCGGAAATTATGCAAACGCAAGAGATGCCATTGTCATACGCAAAACTATTGAAAAGCTTCAAACAGGTATGAAGATAGCCCAAAATCTGGGCTTACACGTTAATGCAGGACATGGGTTGACATACCAGAATGTAGGAATGATTGTGGAGTCTTTAGATGTTGAAGAATTGCATATTGGACACAGTATTGTATCCCGGTCTGTTTTTGTGGGGATCAGTCAGGCTGTTTCTGAGATGAAAGAGTTGATTTTTAAACATAGTTGGCAAAGGTTCCCTCTTTAAAATAGTTTTGGAGATGTTTATGAAATACAGAGTAAATCTCAAAAAAACCGACGAAGGTTATACTGTTTGGGCGCCAGGTCTACCCGGATGTTGGTCACAGGGATCAACGGAATCGGAGGCTTTGGAAAATATTAAAGATGCCATACAAGCATATTTAGACACCGTTGAAAAGTTATGCAAGGATAAAGAGTCTCGTTATGTAGAAGTATAGCAAACTATGCCTAAATTGCCGGGTATAAATCACCAACGCGCTGTGAAAGCCTTTGAAAAAGCCGGTTTTTGGATTACAAGGCAGGGAAAACATATTACCATGCACTATATTAAACGCACGATACCTGATGGTATATTATCACGATTAAAACAAGACCGTGTAATTGTCATTACGGGCGCCCGCCAGACAGGAAAAACTACCCTCTGTGACACTTTATTCCGGAATCTTTTCGGAGGGATTGCAGGGGCAGGAGAAAAAGAAAATTAAAAAAAGATGAACTTTTTGATTTGAGGAGCTTTCGCGTTAGGCGGTTTAGAATAATATACAGGATTTGTAATGAGAAGCTCATTGAAATTATTGCAATAGGTCCGCGAGAGAATATTTACGAAGAAACATTAAGACTGCTCAAGAAATGGATTATTTGATTAAAACAATCCCCTTTTCTCAGGGGGACTTTTACAGCAGGCAGCTTAACTTATGAATATGCATTAAAAGATAAAATATTTTATTTTTTATAAGGAATTTAAAGATATTTTTTTTATAATATAAATGTGCGTAAGTAATTACTAACATAACCTGTTTTGGAATTTCTTTGAGATTGCTGGTATCTGTCAAATAAAGTCAATAAACAGATTTTATGAATACAAAAGATAAAATCCTCGAAAGTGGATTAAAACTCTTTTCGAAAAAAGGCTATCTGGGCGCAACGACACGAGAGATTGCAAAGGATGCCGGTATTGCTGAAATTACCCTTTTCCGGCACTTTCCTTCAAAAGAAAAACTCTTCGAAGCAGTGATAAATATCCATTCATTTCTTCCTGCCCTGAAAGGACTTCTTCCCGAGATTGCGGGGTTTTCATACGAAGAAGGGCTCAGGGTGATTGCGAAAAGATTTCTGGATTCTCTTGCTGAGAGAAAAGACCTGGTGCTCATAATGCATTCGGAAATACACCGGTATAGCGAAAAGATACACAAGATTTACCATTCCATTATCAATGAAACACTGAAAACCCTTGCGTCCTACTTTGCCGATATGCAAAAGAAGGGGACTGTGAGATATTTTGATACAGAATTAGGGGCACGGGCATTTCTCGGAATGTTTTTTTCATATTTTGACGCAGAGAATTTCCTGCTGCTGAAGAAATACAAACGTACCGATACGGACACGATTATTAAAGAATTTGTGGCGATCTTCATCAAAGGAACAATAAAGGAATAGGATTATGTATGTGCGTTTTATGGTAAGGTGCTGTTTTATTTTGGGAATGGCAACTCTTGTAACTGCTTGTTCTCATAAACCTGAAGGGAAACCTGCGGCGCCAACTCGTGTACCAGTTACCGCGTCAGTTGTCGTGCAAAAAGATGTTCCCATTCAGGTACAAACCATTGGAAATGTGGAAGCATATTCTACCGTAACGGTGAAAACGCGGGTTGAGGGCGAACTTTCATCGGTGTGTTTTAAGGAGGAGTCAGGAAGTGAAAAAAGGGGCGCTTCTCTTCATAATTGACCCTCGCCCTTTTTAATCATCGCTCAATCAGTTCGAAGCCAATTTGGCAAGAGATAGAGCTCTCTTGAAAAAGGCAGAGACAGATACCCTTCGCTATGAAGAGTTGTTTAAAAAGGCGTTGTATCTAAACAAGAATACGACCAATATCAAACCAGTTTTGAAGCCCTCAGGCGACGGTGAAGGCGGATGAGGCTGCTGTGGTAAACGCAAAACTTCAGCTTGGATATTGCTCTATTCGCTCTCCCATCAATGGACGTATCGGAAAACTTATGGTTAATCAGGGTAATATGGTCAAGGCCAATGATACCGTCCTGGTTACCATTAATCAGACTAAGCCGATATACGTAACATTTTGCTTTACCTGAACAGGAATTGTCGGAGATCAGAAAATATATGAATCAGAGAAATCTGAGGATAGAGGCAATTGTTCCTGAAAATGAAGCGAATCCATCCGTTGGAGAATTAACCTTCTTAAATAACGAAGTCGATGTTTCAACGGGTACAATTTTTCGCTTAAGGCAATCTTTGCCAACGAGGATGAACTACTCTGGCCGAAGCAATTTGTTACTGTGGCGATTACATACACAACACAACACGATGCATTGGTAATCCCTTCTCAGGCAATCCAGACGGGACAGGAAGGCACATACGTTTATGTCGTTAAACCTGACTTGACGGTAGAATCCCGTCCAGTTGCTACAGGAAATACCATAAATCAGGAAACGGTTATCACCAGCGGACTTCAGTCCGGAGAGAAGGTAGTAACTGAGGGGCAGCTTCGACTTGTCCCCGGAAGCAATGTGGAGATTAAGAATGATATGTGATCCCTGGCACAAAATGGTTCTCAGTAGAGAAGCAAAATCGTTCGACTGAGCTCACGACGAAGTCTTGCGTCTCTACCGTAGTGTTTGTTCTTTGGCTCGTTCCTAAGCTTCGCTTGGGAACGCAATTTTCTGCAAAGCTCCTGCTTTGCGTGAAGCGGAGCTTCACGAGCACGTGAGTTCCCAAACCAGAGCTTGGGAACTAGATAAAGGAGCTGCCGTAGGGAGCCTAATTTAACGTATAGGAATTTCAAATCACCTATGTAGTGGCAAGGCGTGCCTTGCCACTACTGTTATAAAAGTCGCCGAAGGCCTAATTTAAAAAGTAAAATAAATGTCCCGCCCCGCCAAATAAAAAAAAAAAAAAAGATAAATTATGATGGACAATACGCAGCTACGACAACTGAAGTCGTCGCTACAAACGTGAATAACTATTCAATAAAACTATGAGATTACAGGGAGAAATGCATTCGTGAACATATCAGGACCATTTATTCGCCGTCCTGTCATGACTACCCTCGTCATGGTTGGAATACTGCTCTTCGGTATTGCAGGATATAGATTCCTCCCGGTAAGTGACCTTCCTAATGTTGATTTTCCTACACTTCTGGTAAGCGCCAGCTTTCCCGGCGCCAGTTCAGAAACTATGGCATCAACCGTTGCAACCCCTCTGGAACGGCAGTTTTCAACGATTGAAGGTTTAGATGCCATGAATTCCACCAGTTCTCTGGGATACACCCAGATCACGCTTCAGTTTAACCTTAAAAGAGATCTTGACGCTGCCGCACAGGATGTACAAACGGCCATTGTTCAGGCTACGCCTTTTTTGCCTCATGATATGCCACAACCACCCACATACAAGAAGGTAAATCCCGCGGATCAACCCATTTTGTACATCGCCCTGACTTCACGGACGCTCCCTCTTTGGGAACTGAACGATTACGCGGATACGCTGATGGCACAGCGTATCTCCATGATTAGCGGAGTATCGCAGGTTCAGATTTTCGGACCGCAGAAGTATGCAGTTCGTGTTCAGCTTAACCCCCATGCCTTGGCCAGTAAGGGAATTGGGATAGACACTGTGGAAGAGGCGCTGCGCAATGCAAACGTAAACATGCCCACAGGAACACTACAGGGAACCACTAAGGCATTTACCCTCCTTGCTACCGGGCAACTATTCAAAGCAAGCGCCTATCGTCCCATTATTGTTACGTACCGTAAAGGATTGCCGGTACACCTGGAAGAACTCGGAAAGGTTATTGACAGCGTTGAAAATGATAAAGCGGCCGCCTGGTATATAAATCAAAATGGAAGCCAGCGGGCTATTGTGCTGGCAGTACAACGCCAACCGGGAACGAATGCAGTCGCAGTGGCGGACGCCGTGAAAAAACTCCTGCCCATCGTCCAGTCTCATCTTCCGCCTTCTGCTGAATTGCATATTCTCTATGACCGTTCAGAATCAATTATGAAGTCGATCCATGAAGTAAAGTTTACCATGATCCTGACTCTGATTTTGGTAATCATGACGATATTGTTTTTCCTCCGCAATCTCTCGGCAACGGTAATTCCCAGTCTGGCGCTTCCCCTGTCTCTCATGGGTACCTTTGCAGTTATGTATCTCCTGAATTACAGCATGGACAATCTTTCACTCGTTGCCTTGATTCTTGCCATAGGATTTGTAGTGGATGACGCCATTGTCATACTGGAAAACATCGTTCGCCACATGGAAATGGGGGAAAAACCCCTCCATGCAGCGCTGAACGGATCCAAAGAAATTAGTTTTACCATCCTCTCTATGACAATCTCGCTTGCTGCGGTGTTTATTCCTGTGTTATTTATGGGAGGAGTTGTAGGAAGGTTATTCCGCGAATTTGCAGTTACGCTCTGTGTGGCAATATTGATATCAGGGTTTGTTTCTCTCAGTCTCACGCCGATGCTGTGCAGCCGTTTCTTACGTCCGCCATCTGAAAAGAAACACGGACATTTCTACAGAATCATTGAGGATTTTATCAATAGCATAACGAATGCTTATGAAGGGAGTCTCAGGTTTGCTTTAAAGCATCGTCTGGTTACCATGATAGTTTCCGGTATTATTCTGTTAGTTACGGGTTATTTATTTGTTACCGTCCCAAAGGGATTTCTTCCCAATGAAGACCAGGGTACAATCTTTGGTATCACGGAGGCACAACAAGGAATTTCTTTTGATAAGATGGTGCAACTCCAGAAAACAGTTGCAGAAATTATTCATAACGATCCAAATGTCAGGGATTTTTATTCAAGCGTTGGTAGTTCCAGTGTTACCGCAAGTCCCAATCAGGGCGTCTTGTTTATTCACTTAAAACCCAGGCCTGTGCGACGTCTCAGTTCTCTCGGTGTAATTGAAGAATTGCGTCAAAAGCTTGCCGCGATCCCCGGTATCAGGGTTTATATGCAGGATCCACCTGAAATTCGTATTGGAGGGCAGTTGACAAAAAGCCTTTATCAATTTACTTTGCAAAGTCCTGACATTGAAGAACTTTATCATTATGCCCCAATCCTGGAGGCCAAAATGCGCGGTCTGGCAATATTACAGGATGTGACCAGTGACCTCCAGATAAAGAATCCACAGGTGAATGTTGTTATCAACAGGGACAGGGCTTCAACGCTTGGTGTAACGGCGAAACAAATTGAAAATGCGTTGTATAGCGCCTACGGTAACCGGTGGGTTTCCACTATTTATGCGCCTAATAATCAATACAGGGTCATACTGGAACTGGAACCAAAGTATCAGTTAAATCAGGATACTTTACAAATGCTGTATATCAGCTCATCGGACGGCACCCCGATTCCTTTATATTCTTTAGCAACGATGACCGAGAATCTTGGCCCACAGACAATTACCCATCTTGGACAGTTTCCTGCCGTTACGATTTCATTTAACCCGAAACAGGGGGTTTCTCTCAGCGAGGCCGTTGCAGCGGTCAATGAACTTGCACGTAATATTTTGCCGTCCGGAATCAACACAAGCTTTCAGGGTACTGCGCAGGAATTTCAATCGTCAATGCAGGGTCTTAGCATATTATTATTTATAGCCATTCTGGTCATCTATATTGTGCTGGGCGTGCTCTACGAGAGCTTCATTCATCCGGTAACCATTCTGTCAGGGCTTCCTTCCGCTGGTTTGGGAGCGCTCCTGACGCTTCTTATGTTTCATATTGATTTAGATGTTTACGCCTTCGTAGGTCTTATTATGCTCATAGGAATAGTCAAGAAGAATGCCATTATGCAGATAGATTTTGCATTAGAAGTGCAGCGGAACGAAGGTAAAAATCCTTTAGAGGCCATATATCAGGGGTGTTTGATCCGATTCCGCCCCATTATGATGACCACTATGGCGGCGCTCATGGGCGCTTTACCCATAGCCATCGGCTTCGGCGCCGGTGCGGCAACACGCCGTCCACTGGGGCTTGTTATGGTGGGTGGTCTGTTCTTTTCACAAATTGTCACCCTTTACCTGACGCCCGTTTTTTATATTTATATAGATACTTTTCAGGAGAAAGTGAGAAAAATATTTCATCTGTCACTTTGCAGGAAAGAGAAGAGATCCGGGGGCGTCGGATAATAATGAAAAGATTTTTTAAAAGGTCTGGACAAAACTTGAATAAGTAGGGTTTTCTGTTTATAGTATAATATC